>JAZUQD010000367.1:0-7543 GCA_045605505.1 Pradoshia sp. | reverse complement strand
CCTAACAAAGAAGAAATATCACCCAATAAACCGGGACGGTTACTTTTAATTTCATATTCAAAATACCATTCCTTCTTGTCCATTCCTTACCCTCCCAAGAAAAACATTTGACAAATTCCTTCAATATTTTCCCTATGTCTTATCATATATGATTTCCATACGAGTGAAAAGCAAAATACATAATGTATTAGTAAATACTTAGGTATTCCAACCGCCATTCACGCTGATAATCTGTCCTGTTATATAACTGGAGTCTTCTGAGAGAATAAAGGAGACCACTCCTGAGATTTCACTCGGCAATCCCAAGCGTCCCATTGGAATTTCTTCTTCCAATTCTCTTAGCTCTTCAGATTCAAACCTTTCAAGCATGGGTGTGGCTATTGCCCCTGGTGATACGGCATTCACTCGAATTCCCGATGGCGCAAGTTCTTTAGCAAGAGCCTTGACGAAGGAATTTTGTCCACCCTTTACCATTGAATACAAAACTTCGCATGAAGCTCCTACTTCTCCCCAAATAGATGTTATGGCAATGATATTGCCTTCTTTTTTGTTTATAAGCTTCTGAATTAGACCCTTTGTTAATAAAAAGGGAGATGTAATATGTAATGCTACCATTTGTTTGGCACGTTCATCACTTATATCTGTAATTAAGCCAAAATGACTGTCTCCGCTGTTTAAAATGATCGTATCAATTTCGTCAATTTCGTCTAAAATATCTTGATGGCCGCTGTCTTTACTTAAATCAGCCTGAATTACTTTTGTCTGGATGGGAAATAGCTTTAATTCTTCCAGTAATGACGTAATTCCCTTAACATTACGGTGATAATGAAGATATAAGTTCCAACCCTCTGATGCCATCCGTAATGCAATAGCACGGCCGATTCCTCCACTTGCTCCCGTAATTAGTGCATATTTTCCATTCATGATAAAAACCCCTTGCTCAAATTAACACCTACAATACTTTTCATTATAAAGGTTGTTCTTCAAAAGGAAAACCATCAAATGAAAATAGTCAATTGTTTCTAAGGAAGCTTTTTTCATTATAAAAATCGCTGCTTAACAACTTACTCTTTAAAGATCGACACATTACCCCATTTCATCTGTTTATGCTTTCCCGATTCAGTAAACATTTAGAAAGCAAAGAAAAAGAGCCAAAACCATTACGGTCCGGCTCTATTCATTCAAGATGGCAAAATTTGAAACACTGACATTCGATCTTCATCTATTAACTCTTGTACCGCCTTATTCACTTCATCAAATGTTAGAGATTCCAAAACAGTTACGACATCAAATAACTTCATATCATTAAATGCATAGCGAGTAAATTGATTGGCGATTGATTCTGGTGAATTTAAAGATCTCAGAAATGCACCAATCTTTTTCTTACGAACAGAATTCAGCTTTTCCTCAGTTAGAATCTCTCCATTACGAGCTTTAATGAGTATATTTTTTAATTCACTCTCTAATTGATCGGGTTTATCAGTATCACTGCCAACCATTCCAAATCCAAACCCAAATTCCTGCGTATAATCATAGAAGAATGAATGGTCAATGAAACCCTCAGTATAAAGTTTCTCGTAATATTCGGAGCTTTTCCCAAAAGTCATATCAAGGAAAAGGTTGATAGATAACTCTTGTTTTAATAAATCAATACCTTGGAGAGTTGGATTATTAGCTTTTAATCCAACCACACACTTAGGTGATTGGACATGCATATTTATTGTACGTTTTTTTGTTGCTACCCCAACAGGTTCTTCCTCAAATTTCCGGCTGATGTCTCCACGATTACCGAAGTCTTTTTTAGCCTGGTTATCACGTACCTGTTTCATAATGACTTCTGGATCCTCAGGTCCTGTAATAAATAAAAGCATATTGCTTGGGTGATAAAATGCATTATAGCATTGGTAAAGTAATTCTTTTGTAATCCCTGCGATCGACTCCACTGTACCTGCAATATCAATTTTCACAGGGTGATTGTGATATAAATTTTCTATAATCCCGAAATACAATCTCCAATCAGCATTATCATCGTACATGGTAATTTCTTGGCCAATGATTCCTTTTTCCTTCTCTACACTCTTATCCGAGAAATATGGTTCCTGAACAAAATCAATCAGTGTCTCTAAATTTTTCTGTACATCAGTTGTGCTGGAAAAAAGATACGCTGTGCGTGTAAAAGATGTAAAGGCATTAGCTGCCGCTCCTTGCTTGCTGAACTGTTGAAATACATCGCCATCTTCTTTTTCAAACAGTTTATGTTCAAGGAAATGGGCAATGCCATCTGGTACTCTCGAATAGTCTTCTGCTCCAGGTTCTTTAAAATGATTATCAATTGATCCATATTTCGTTGTAAATGTGGCATACGTCTTATTGAAGCCTTTTTTCGGAAGAATATATACAGATAAACCATTATCCATTTTTTCAAAATATAGCTCTTCCTGAAGTTGATCAAATAGTTGCTTCTCCATTACTCTGCCACCTCTTCTCCGCTTAAGAAATAGATTGTATCCATCTGAATTTTTTCTCCACAAGCTATGATTTCTTCTTTTGTTACCTCATCAATCGCTGACAACCAATCATCCAAAGATTTTTGGAAATCGGCAACCACATTATGATATAAAACTTCTGTTAAACCACGGGACGTATCAATTGTTTCAAGCAATTGATTTTTAATGATAGCTTTTGTTTGCTCCATTTCCTGATCCGTAAAATCGCCTTTTTTCATAGCTTCCATTTGTTCTTTTATAATCGTTACCGCCTGGTCATAGTTTTTATTATCTATGCCTGACATAACCATCAAAAGACCCTTATGGCTTTCAAGACGCGATGCTGCATAATAGGCCAAGCTTGCTTTTTCACGAACGTTTATGAAAAGCTTGGAGTGTGAAAAAGCACCAAAAATCCCATTAAACATTTGCAGAGCAAAATAATCGGGGTCACCATACGTAATATTTGTTCGATAACCAATATTCAGCTTGCCCTGTTTGATGTCCTGTATTTCTTTTAGTTCTTTCACTTCATGGATTTCATATTTACTATGCACAACACGTTCTGGCCTTCTCTCTGCAAACAGAAAATAATGCGCAGATAGTTGGGCAACACGATCTTCATCCAAATCACCAATCACATAAAGGTCAAGTTCATCTTCCTCGAATGCTTTTTTGTAATATTGGTACAAGCTTTCAGGGCTGATTTCATCCACTACATTTAATATCCCGTTCGCTTCCAGGCGATAATTTTCTTCCAGGCACATTTCCTGAGTTAACCGTAAAGAAGAATAACGCATCTTATCGTCATATACAGCCTGAAGCCTTTGTTTCAATGCACGCTTTTCCTTTGTAACTGTGTCCGCATCAAAAGCATCCCCCTGTATGTTCGGATTAATCAAAACATCATGTAAGAGCTTAAATGCTTGTTCCAATAGGGGCTCCGGCTTAGATAAAAAGCGTTCATTTACCATTTCCATTTGAAAACTCATAATATGATATTCGCCTTTTTTACTAACATCCGTAAAAAGACTTGCTCCATATAATTGATCAAGATGGGCCCGAAACGCTGTGGATGTTGGATAAGCAGCTGTATTACTTTGCAGAACATTGGGTAACAATGCCCTATATGTAACGGTTTCTTCCTTTAAAGGTGCTTTCATCTTCCAAACAAGTGTTGTAGTTTTAAATTTCTTTGTTGGTACAAAATGAACGGTAACGCCTGCTTGTTTTATTTTAATCTCATCAATAACTCCCATAAAAGTAGACCTCCCTTTACTCAATATTATGCGGGTTCTTATCCATATTGTTCGTCTCAAGGATTTTTTTTAAACCTTTAGTTTGAATATACAGGTTAAATGGAAGGTAAATCAAGGAACTGACCCTGTCCCTATTCTGATCTTTTCAAATTGTAATGCAGAGATAGATGCACATTCACTTGTGCGGTATTCTATTTGATAAAAAAAGACAAGTGCTGCGTGAACCAGCACTTGTCTCTTATGAAAAACCTGATAAATTTATTTTTTTATCGTTTTCCTTTGATATATGGTGTTCCGGATGCTTTTGGTGCATCGGCACGTCCAATAAATCCTGTTAAAGCCAATATTGTTAATACATACGGCAAGATCAACATATAAACATTTGGAATGTCACTAAAGAATGGAAGCATTGAGCTTACAATACTTAAACATTGTGCAAATCCAAAGAATAATGCTGCCCCCATGGCTCCGATTGGATGCCATTTTCCAAAGATCATAGCGGCTATCGCCATGAACCCTTGTCCGGAGATTGTCGCATGTGTAAAATCTAAAGCAATCGTTGAAGCATAGATCGCTCCACCCAATGCTCCTAAAATCCCACTTAAAATTACTCCAATATAGCGCATTCTATTGACGTTAATCCCCATTGTGTCAGCAGCCATTGGATGCTCACCAACTGAACGAAGACGCAGACCAAATGGTGTTTTATAGATTACGTACCAGCAAATCACCGCAACGATGATAGCTAGGATTGAGGTATAGTGCAAATCTGAGAATAGAATTTTACCCAATACAGGGATGTCACTCAGTACCGGTATTTCAACGCTGTAAAATGGTTCGGAAATTTTTTCTGTTTGTCCTTTACCGTATACTAATTTTACAAGGAACATACAAGCTCCGAGTGCCAACATATTAATGGCTACACCACTGACTGTTTGGTCAGCCCGGAAGGATATGGATGCTACTGCATGCAATAGTGAAAAGATTCCGCCTACTACCATGGCAACAACTAATGAAATCCAAGGAGTCCATCCACCAAATGTATCCGCGAATGATAAGTTGAATATAATACTCGTAAAAGCACCAACTACCATTAAACCTTCCAACCCAATATTTACTACACCAGAACGCTCAGAAAACACTCCACCGAGGGCAGTTAAAATTAGTGGTGAGGCGTATACAAGTGTAGATGGAACAAGTATCGCTAGTATCTCTATAAAACTCACTTATTCCACCCCCTTTTTCTTGCTAAACTTTCTCAGTACGAGACGAATAATATAGCTGGATGCAACAAAGAAAATAATTAAAGCGATAACTACATCAATAATTTCAGTTGGTATTCCAGTTTCCATTGGCATATTCAATGAACCATATTTCAATCCACCAAATAAGAAAGCAGCAAGCACAACACCAATCGCTGTATTAGCACCAAGCAGCGCTACTGCGATTCCATCAAAACCAACTCCAGTATGTGCTCCTTTTACACCAATATATTCAAATGTCCCCAAGCCTTCCATAGCTCCAGCAAGACCAGCAAAAGCACCGGAAATCAGCATGGCATATACAATATTTCGATCAACACTGATACCTGCATATTTAGAAGCATGCTGATTGAACCCAACAGCTTTTAATTCGTAGCCTCTTGTTGTTTTCTCTAATAAAAACCACATGATGATTGCTCCGGCAATGGCAACCGCGATCCCCCAGTGCAATCTCGAGTTCATCGTCATCTCTGCTAAAAAGTCTGAACGGAAAGATGCTGATGGTGCAATCTTTTCTGTTTTATCCATGTTATCTGTTAGACCATAAGAGATAATATAATTAACAACATGTAGTGAAATATAGTTCATCATTATCGTTGTAATAACTTCATGGACTCGGAATTTAGCTTTTAATAGACCAGGAATGAATGCCCATAAAGCACCGGCTATTGCAGCAACAATTACAGCAAGCGGTAAATGGATGATTTTAGGTAAGTCAGTGAAAAGTGTACCAATCCATACAGCACCTAACCATCCCATTAAAAACTGGCCTTCAACACCAATATTAAAAAGTCCTGTCCTGAACGCAAAGGCAACCGCTAAACCTGCCAATATATAAGGGCTGACCTGACGAATCGTCTCACCTATTGCATAGGAATCCATAAAAATTCCATTCCATAAGGCTCCATAACCGGCTATCGGATCATAGCCACTGGCCCACATCACGATAGCACCCGCGATTAAACCAAGCAAGACAGCTATAACAGGGATTAATAAATTCGATAATTTTTTATACATTAGCCTCATTCCCCGCTTCCTTAACCTTACTTCCTGCCATTAATAATCCCAGTTCCTGTTCAGTCGTTTTCTTAGGATCAACAATTGCAACAATAGAACCTTCATATATAACAGCAATACGGTCACTTACATTTAAAATTTCATCAAGCTCAAATGATATAAGCAATACAGCTTTCCCTTGATCACGTTGCTCAATCAAACGTCTGTGAATGAACTCAATAGCCCCTACATCAAGGCCCCTTGTTGGCTGGGCCGCAATTAGTAGATCGGGATTACGATCTATTTCACGGGCAATTATAGCTTTCTGCTGGTTTCCTCCAGATAAAGCTCTAGCAGGAGTATACTCACTTGGAGTACGTACATCAAACTCTTCAATTAGCTTACGAGCCTTATTAAAGATATTTTTATTATTTAAGACTCCCCATTTTGAAAACGGTTGCTGATAATAGGTTTGCAAAACCATATTTTCACCAATTGAATAATCAAGTACAAGACCGTATTTATGTCGATCCTGAGGGATATGCCCAATTCCGGTTTCCGTGATTTTCCTTGGTTTTTTTCTTTGTATTTCAGCCCCATTTATCAAGATTGTACCGGATTCCGATTTTTTTAGGCCTGTGATTGCTTCAATTAACTCCGTTTGCCCGTTTCCATCTACACCTGCAATCCCTAAGATTTCACCTGCACGAACAGACAGATTAAGCTTACGAATAGCTTCAACTCCACGGGAATCCTTTACAACCAGATCATGTATATTTAATACATCTTTACCTGGGTTTGCATCCTGTTTTTCAGTTGTAAAAACGACTTCACGGCCTACCATTAAACTAGCCAATTCATTTGGGTTTGTTTCGCTGACATTTACGGTGCCAATTCCTTTACCTTTGCGTATAACAGTACAACGGTCACAAACTTCCATAATCTCTTTCAGTTTGTGGGTAATCAGGATAATTGATTTACCTTCAGCTATCAGATTTTGCATAATTTGTATTAACTCCTTGATTTCCTGTGGTGTTAATACGGCTGTAGGTTCATCAAAAATAAGAATATCGGCTCCACGGTACAGCGTTTTAAGTATTTCAACCCTCTGCTGCATACCTACTGAAATATCAGATATCTTGGCATCGGGGTCAATTTTCAAACCATATCGCTCAGATAGCTGTCTAACTTCTTGCGCAGCCTCTTTTAAATCAATTGATCCACCTTTGGTAGGCTCCTTACCAAGAATAATATTTTCGGTTACTGTGAACGTATCAACAAGCATGAAATGCTGATGCACCATTCCTATGCCCAAGTCATTTGCAATATTTGGGCTTGTAATTTTTACTTCCTTACCATTTACACGGATTTCTCCTTGTTCTGGCTGGTAAAGACCGAACAAAACATTCATTAACGTGGATTTCCCTGCACCATTTTCCCCCAACAACGCATGAATCTCACCTTTTTTTAATTGTAAGGTAATATCATCATTTGCTACGATGCCTGGGAACTCTTTACGGATGTGCAACATCTCAATAAC
>JAZUQD010000366.1:0-4280 GCA_045605505.1 Pradoshia sp. | reverse complement strand
AATTGCGCACTCCGACATAGCGCTTATCATTCCGGTAAGTAGATATAAAGCGAATCGTCCTGTTTTTTTGCTCAGAAATATAGGAACAGGCACTAATAGCACCCGCAGAGATACCTAATATGTAAGGAAACATCATCTCTTCCTCTAAAAAACCGTCTAAGACACCTGCTGTATATACCATGCGGAATGTTCCGCCCTCTAAGATCAAGCTCGTATTTTTTATATTGATAGGAATCATCAAAAAGTCTCCTTTATTTTTGCTCATTATATATGTTTATAGATGTTATTTAAGCCACAAGGAATTCCATGCTCTCTCTTCATAACTCCTCATCCACAATCCATTGTAACGTATCAAAACTTCTATAGCGCTGGTTCATCTATACTATTTTTCTCGTAAAAAGGAGCTGTCCCGAAAGCCAGTTAAGTAATGGCTAATAAGGGGCAGCTCTTTCTATTTAAATGGTATGATAGCAATTACTTTTCTTTTCAGTACGTTCCGGTCACAAAATACCCTATCATCAGGGATATTTTTGATGTGACTAACTATACTACTGAACAACTAACTATTTCCCTTTGTATTTTATTATAAGGGAATTAATATAAATTTCTCTAACAATAATAACGTTCAAATTAATTCCAAAGGGATTAATGAACGAAGATAGATTTTAATAATTATACTCGGGCACACTCTTCCAAAGAATCACATTAAATTAAGTAAGCTCTCCATTAGATTTAAGAAATCCTTCTTCAGACCACATAAGAGATTCAACAGAAAAAAGCGTTAATCCTTATGAATCAACGCTACCTTTGGTTTCATTATATATATTCAACTTCTAAGCCTCAATAAGGTAATATCTCTTTTTCATCTATCGTTTTTACTCAGTATAATCAGTGAGAGTGCTTCAACTATTTAGAACTCCATCCACCATCAATGATTAATTCCTCACCAGTAACAAATTTGGATTCATCAGATGCTAAATATAGATAACCGTTCGCAATATCAAGGGCTTCCCCTGCAAATGGCGGTAAGGGTATTGTACCTTCAAATGCTTTACCCAATACTTCCCGAGATGTTACCCCATGACGCTCGGCAGCACCGGTTAAGATCGCTCCAGGATAAATAGAATTTACACGGATATTATCTTTTGCAAAGTTAATAGCTGCATGCTTGGATAAAGCACGTACGCCACCTTTTGCCGCAGCATACGCAGCAGCACCATTGTCAGCGCTACCTATAATGGCTGATAAAGATACACAATTGACGATTGATCCACCACCATTTTCCTGCAAGAAAGGAATTACAGATTGCATACCGAGGAAAACAGATGTTAAATTCAAGTTAATTGTACGATTCCAACCTTCTACTGTTTCTTCCAAAAGTGTTCTATGGAACGATACACCGGCATTATTTATTAAAATATCAATTTTGCCGTACGCTTCTTTTGTTTGTACCATAACCTTTTTCCAATCTTCTTCAGAAGTTACATCTAAATGAGCACATAGGATATCACCTTCTATTACTGCTGTTACTTCTTTTAGCTGATCAAACGCAATATCTGTTGCAACAACCTTTGCGCCTTCTTTTATAAATAATTGAACTGCAGCTAATCCCATACCTGAAGCAGCACCCGTAATGATCGCTACTTTATTATCTAAACGTCCCATCAAAATCCCTCCATCCGATTAAATGTGATTATATATCACAATTAAAACGTAACAACCCATTCATGTAAGGTCAACCATTTTATCTTTATTTTCAAACAATTCATTGCTAAAATATTAACAGATTGGACGTGAATGTATGGAAGACCTCTTACAATTAAGCTACTTAGGTAAAACAAACTTTATCGTCGCCATTAAGTCTTTAGCCATACTTGCAGACGAAAAAGATCTTGTAACAAGTAGCTCTTTAACTAACAAACTAGGTGTTGAATCGAGCTTTATTAGGAAGGTATTAGCTAAATTAATACAGGAAAAAATGGTCGAAGGATTCGAAGGACGCTACGGTGGATATAAACTAATTGTTAATCCCGATGAGACAACTCTTTATGATGTGTATGTTGCGATTGTGAAAGACGCATATCCAACTAAAATGGATAAAGAAATAGATGAGATGGATCAAATTATTTTAGATATCCTACTAGAAGCGCAACAGAAAATAAAAGATGTCTTGAGCAAATATTCTATTACTAATCTTGTAAAAGGTTCTTTAAAAAGCAATCTTTTTTGATTCAACCATATTGTACGACAAACAGCCTCTCTACCATTAAAGTAAGACGGGTATCAAGAACGAACCTTAAAACTGCAAAATTTATTAATCAGACCTAAACTCCATTATTTGTTAAAAATATTATACTCAATGCCAAACTGGTGCTATATAATAATTATGAATAAGCCTCTGTAGCTCTAGAAGGGAAGAGCGCCGTAAAACATTGTATTGAACGGGTCGCAAGGCAAGGGTTTCAGAAGCACCGAAAAGCAAATCAGCTGAGACAGGTGGAATTCCTGTCGGTGAAATTCCGTAGGGAAGCGTGTTCTCCCCTAGCCTATGCTTACGAAAGGAGTGCGGGTTCGAATCCCGTCAGAGGCATCAACCTTTTTCTGACCAGTTTGACCAACCATATTAATAAGAATGAGGGCATTAATCTAAGTGAACTGCCCCGAGATTGGTGTCTAACTTTCTTGGGTCAGATCAAAGATGGATTAATGCCCTTTCCTATACTTGTTACTAAGATACCTTATATTTATTCAAATACAGCTACTAAGCGGCCTTTCACTTCATGTTTTTTGAGTTTTTCTAAGCCTTTGTCAATTTCTTCAAATGGGATTGTGATGAGGTTTGGACTCATCTTCCCAGTAGCAAAGCAATCATATACACCTTTTAAGTCTTCAACTGTTCCCCCAGTACTTCCTAAAAGCTTAATTTCTTTTGTAATCATTAAATAAGTATTGATATTAGACTCTAATTTGCCCATACCAACAATCACAACTGTTCCTTGTGGTCTCACAGCCTCCAGGGCATCTGAAGTTGTTTGTCCGAAACCAGCAAAATCAACTATGACATCGCATTCAGCTTCTTTCATATCAAGAACAGTATCGTATACTTTTTTACAACCAAGTTCTTCGGCAAGTTTTCGAGCTTCTGGAGAAACATCTGTAGCATATACTTCGCACCCTTTAATTAATGCCATTTGCAGTGCAAATTGACCAAGACCGCCTACTCCGATAATCCCTAACTTTGTACCTTCTTTCGCTTGTCCAATACTGAAAAGAGCGCGATAAGATGTGATTCCTGCATCCGTTGACGCGGCACCCTCTACAAAGGACACGCCATCAGGAATGACGACGCACTGATCAGCAGGAACACGTACTTTTTCTGCATAGCCGCCATCATAGGTATACCCGGCAGTTATTTTCGTTTCTCTATTCATTGGATTAGCTCCAACGCGGTCTCCAACTTTAATATTTTCAACACCCTCACCCACTTCAATAACAACCCCTGCAAACTCGTGCCCCATAATGACAGGACCATTCGGGAAGAGTGGCATCCAACCTGGGTCTTGTAATGCAGCTACGTCTGAATGACATAACCCAGCAGCTTTTACATCAATAACAACATGACCTGGAATCGCTTTTGGATCTTCTTTTTCTATTAATTCCAGTGGAATATTAGTACCTGAAAATAGCCAGCCTTTCATAATACCGCCTCCTAATTGTTTTCTTCTTGATATTTGAGAATATTTTGATTCATTTATATTTTAACAATAAAAAGATAACAATCAAATTATACGCATATAGTATATTGGACGTATTAATTGTTACCCTATCCTTCTATGTATATGGAATTTCACTAAAGAAAACAGCCTCATATTTAAACGAAGAATCAGAACAAAATAACCTTTTCAGCGTAAAAATCGAATGAGAAAAAATCAGGTAAATTACATAAAAAAGCCGGCCACACTAAAACGGCCGACTTGTTCTCATTATTGTCTAATAAAGTAAACGATGGCGCTAATGATTCCGCCAATTAATCCATCCATCATATCGAACATCGTATCCTTGAGATCTCGCCCTTGAGCGGTAAAATGAAACAATTGATCACCGGTAAACTCGAGCAGCTCCCATGCACCAGCTGAGCAAAGCGCAAAAACAACCATCAGGCCAGTCAGAAATACTTTCGGTAAATTCCGCATGAGCTCTTCACCAATTATTTGCCTGGTTAGCACCAATGCCGCATATCCGAGCCAAATGCCAGAGGTAACATGGAGGAAATCATCAAA
>JAZUQD010000365.1:0-7753 GCA_045605505.1 Pradoshia sp. | reverse complement strand
GGAATCATTGCATACGCCCAACCACCGTTTTGCATTCGTTCATAGTTCCAAGAACCTTGAATGAAAGTTGAACGCCACCAAACAGAAATACGATCTTTTTTCGATAATCTCAATTCTTTTTCCACTTTCTGTCCTCCTCCTTCTTAGTAATTATCAATAATAGCGCCTATTGGATCACCTGTATTACCATTTCCGCCATTACCACCTGAACCGCCTTGTTTAGAAAGAGCTAAATAGATGAGTGCTAGAGCCACACCGATAGCACCTAAACCAATAAGTGTGATTTCTGTAACAGTCGCTAATACGAATCCAATTGCAAAGAATGGCCATACTTCTTTTGTAGCCATCATATTAATAACCATTGCATAACCAACGGCAACAACCATTCCTCCGCCGATTGCTAAACCGTTCGTTAACCAATCTGGCATCGATTCAAGTAAGCTTTGAACAGGACCTGCACCAACAGCTAAAATCAATCCAGCTGGTATTGCAATACGTAATCCTTGCATACAGATTGCAGCGAGGTGCCAAAATTCTACTACTCTTATATTTCCTTCTGCAGCTGCAGCATCCATAAAGTGGACAAATGCTGTCGCAATAGTACGGCAGATAATTGTTAATAAAAGACCAGCAACTGCAAGCGGAACCGCAATTGCAATTGCAGAAGATACTCCATCTTGACCTTGTCCGCTTAAAACTAAAATAATAGCAGATGCAACTGATGCTAACGCAGCATCCGGTGCTACGGCCGCTCCAATGTTCGCCCAACCTAAAGCGATCATTTGAAGCGTACCGCCTAAAATAAGACAAGGTACAAGTTCACCTGTAACTAAGCCGATTAACGTACATGCAATAATTGGCTGGTGGAAGTGGAATTCATCTAAAATTCCTTCTACACCGGCTAAGAATGCTACGAAAAGGACTAATATTATTTGAATAATAGTCAAATCCATAATGATTTATCCTCCCTTTTTTTCGTGATCATCATGATTACTTTTGTTTGTTTAACTCTTCTTGGGCCTTCTTGATAATGTCGTCCATGTTGCCTTTTGAGTCATTCGGAACTTTACGTACATCAAATTTCAAACCAAGCTCTTTTAATCTAGCAAAAGTCTCAATGTCCTCTTGGTTAAATGCCAGCACCTTATTCGGTTGAACTTTACCAGTTGAGTGTGCCATAGAACCAACATTGATCGTCTCCAATGGAACGCCGCCTTCAACCGCCCTAAGTGCATCTTGCGGATTTTCAAAAAGAAGCAGTGCGCGCTGACCGCCAAAATGCTGATCATCTTTTGCAAGTTCAATCATTTTATGTACAGGAACAACGTGTGCCCTTACACCTGGTGGAGCTGCTTGTTGGATTAATTTCTTACGAAGATCATCCTTAGCTACTGTATCAGATACAACAATGATACGAGTAGGATTTGTTGCTTTAGTCCAACCAGTCGCTACTTGTCCGTGAAGCAAGCGAGAGTCAATACGAGCTAACACATATTCAAATTTACCAGGGGTACCTGCTGTTGACGGTTTTTCAGCAGGTGTTGCCTCTGCAGCCGGTTCTAATTCTTCAGGTTTTACTTTAACTCCTTCTTTAGCAGTACCTAAAACATGAGCAGCAATTTCATGTGCTGTGTTCATTGAAAAACGGGATGCAAAAGCTTCAATCACCATTGGCAAGTTCAGACCAGCAACGATTGCCCATGTATCTTTGTGTTCTTCAAGCAAGCTGTTGGCTTGATTGAAAGGTGTACCACCCCAAAGATCGACTAAGAATAATACTTCATCTTGGTTATCGAAAGAGGCGATTGCTTCTTTCATTTTTGCTTTTACATCATCAGGTCCTTCACTTGGCATCAATGTAACAGCTTTTACATTTTCTTGTACTCCAAAGATCATCTCCCCGGATTGCAAGATACCACTTGCAAATTCGCCGTGACTAGCAATGATAATCCCTACCATCTTTTTACCTCCTATTATTATCACAATCTAACAAACACGGTAAAACACGCCTAGTTATTTCATAGACGTTTTTTACAACCATCCATAAGCGATTACACTATCGACAAAAAAAGACATAAATAGAAAGTCGATTAAATGAAGTTATAGGTATAAACGCTTCCCCTTTTTCTTCATCAATCAATACTTTTTACTCATGCCTGATCGAATTAGTAACGCGTAAAAAATAAAGGAGATGGTTATTAAGACTCGCTTTTCGAAAATTTCAATCAACTCACATAGTGATTATAGCATGTCGAATAATCCGCTTTCAAGCAAGATTTTGATTTTCCGTGTCTCCTTCCCTTGTGCAATGGTCTGGTTAATTAGTCGCAATTTTCGTTTTCCTACGACAAAAAAAGACAAGTTCACTCCCTGTCTTTTATATAAGACTATTGTTTTTTAAATATATTCTTCATACCTCGTTTGACTACATCTATGAAACTTAATGATTGAATCATATGATTTGGATCAACATATTCACGGATGGCCCGTAAAACTCTTTTTGAATCCTTCGAAGAAAATGTAAATGTTCCATTTCGCTTAGTTTGAATGGCATATCGCGGAATCCATTTCCCTTTAAACATGATAGAAGCAATGACATAATCAACTTCTTCCCAAGGAATTTGAATAAATTTACGAGCATCACGTTCATTAAAGAATTCAAACCCTTTATCTCCAATCATAATTTTTCCATATTCCGCAAGTCCCATATGTGATGTTGCATCAATAACTAAATCGACTTTTGTATTGATTGATTGAACCATTTGATATACTCCATTTCTCTCTTTTAATAGTTATTATTATACGTATTTTTTCACCTTTTAAGAATCTTTTTTTAAATTAAACTAATAGGTTAAAAATAGTAACGACATTGAATAGCGTGTCAGCATTTATTTACACTCCTCTATCTTGAGTAACAGTTTCAATATTATATTAATATAATATACTGGTTATCCACATACCTTTTAAGTTATAAGGAAAAAAAGACCTAATCTTTATTCCAAGATTAGGTTAATCCATCTGACACACAATTGAGACGTGTGGATCCTTTATGTGATAATTAATGCTTAGCTTTTTTACACTCTAAAGAAGTAGGAGTACTTTTACCCATATGATAAGCTCTCTCCTGTTCATGCTATCCGCTTAAAAGCCTAATCCAATATTTATGGATCTAATTCTGATAGTTAACATCCTGGTTTACAAGGTAGTTAAAGATTCTCAGTTTGGTCCCCTCTAGTTGTTCCTTATGCATATCTATCGCATTGATTCGATTATTTTCATACGTTTTATAATAATAAACACCTTTTTCTTGATCCATACAAGAGGAATAGGTTGTACCATCCTCTAAACCCTCATCTGTAAGGACCCCTCCTTTAACCATTTTCACATAATCCAGCATATGAAAAAATTGTGTGATAGAAGGTATATCTCCCTCGATTTTAGGCATATGTGAGCGAATATAAGCAATCCTTACAAATCTGGAGACGGATGCAAAGTCACCGGGTATGCCTAATGTTCCTGCTCCAATCCCCAATGATTTTAATGTTTGCTTACCCCAATTTGTTTCTTTTGGTGAAAACGGTGTTAGATGTAAATACTCATTCAAGTTCGTTACATGCCAATCAAAGGTAGGGTTATTGGTCAAAACTCCTATGAGATTGTCATGTACAGCCAAGCGGTCTTTTGTCTTTTCTACCACAATAGCCTTTCCAGTTTTATCGGTAATCATCCAATGAAGCATTGAAACAGGTGTGTCTTCATTAATTGGGCAATCCACAAGTTCTAAACACTCAATTCCTTGTTTAACTTCTTCTACTGTTTCGTGATTTGATAATACCCATTGTATAAAGTCGTATGGTGCGATATTATTTTTTCCTTCAATCGGTTCTTCCTCAAAGTAGGCGTAGCCTTCAAAATTTAATCCTGCGCAGGCTAGACCATCTTCGTTCATAGCATCGGCTAGAAGAGGATGATTATCAATTACTGTCCCCATTCCAATGATAGCACGCTTATTAGTTACCATATTACCTGTTACTCTATCTTGATATTGATAGTTTCTTGGTATAATCATAACTGCTTGATTAAAATAATATGCTAGGTCCATATTCCTTCCAAAAAACCATTTACCCTCTGGAGATTGAATACTTAATCCCGTACAAATATAGATCACCTCATTATTTTCTTCAATTCGTTTGCTTTTATTATTCGAAAGATCAAAATCCAACTATATTTTTCTGCATTATTAAATTTTTTATACAAGCTATTTACTCAAGGAAATTCTTTATTGAGTCAGTTTGGTTTACAGTGGTTTAAATTAAACTCTCTGGAGTATCAGTTTCTCAATTAGACCATTCATATGACATAGTATCTTCAATAATTCCTTATCTATTTACATCAATAATATATGGGTACTCCTTTCTCGATTCATATCCATATAAATAATTCCCGTCAACATTAGTCGACGGGATGATAAAGACACATCTGTATGAAGTTAAAACGCTGATATTCTATTAATAGCTTAGCAATGCACACACTTTCACTTCTGTGGACTGTAATTAAAAACGTATGGTGTCCTGTAAACTGTAATTATTTATAGGATCTATATGATTCAGCACAAACAAGCGAAAAGAGCCTCTCAAAGACATTGAAGACTTTTGAGAGGCCTCACCGAGTAATTTATACACTTACATCCACAAACATAAATGTATCAACATCAAACAATCCTTGATTCGTAAGCTTTAAAGAAGGAATAACTGGCAAGGCCAAAAAAGATAGTGTCAGTAAAGGTGAGAATTCATCCGTAATGCCAAGGGATGACAGTGCAATTAGTAATTGGCTGTATTGATCATTCAATTCTTCAGCTGAGATGGTTGTCATTAATCCTGCAACTGGCAAGGATAATGAAGCGATTGTCTTTCCATCGCAGGCAATTGAAATACCTCCACCGATTTTCTCAAGCTCCCTGATTGCGATGTCCATATCTTCATCATTCGTTCCGATACAAATAATATTATGCGAGTCATGAGCAATCGTTGTAGCAACCGCTCCCTTTTGCAGACGGAAGCCCTTTACAATACCTACCCCTACTCTTCCTGTACCTTTATGCCTTTCGACTACAGCTATTTTTACGAAATCCTCTTCTTCACTTGGCACAAACAGGTCATTTTCAACCGGTACCTTGTATTGCGCTTTTTTCGTCACTATTGAATTAGGAATAATTTCAATAACCCTAGCAGTCTCAGAAGTTAATGGCAGACGTAACAGCTCTTTAGAGTAGCTTCCCAATATAACGGTATTTTCAAAAGACGCTTCTTTCGCTTGCTCTCTTTCCTCTTCGTATCGGATGCCGTTTACCCAAACAGAATGTATATCAAAATCTTCAATTGCATTTAATAATATAAAATCAGCATCATAGCCAGGAGCAATTGCCCCTTTTCCTTTTAGGTTATAGCATTGAGCAGCATTAAGAGATGCCATTCTCATAATAGAATAGATATCGATTCCAGCCTTTATACACTCACGCACATGATAATCAATACTTCCCTCTTCTAATAAATCATCTATATGCTTATCGTCTGTACAAAACATTAAACGATGCGAAAGCTCTTTACTATAGCCGGCTAACAAATCATGAAGATTGCGGGCAGCCGAGCCTTCACGAAGCATCACATACATACCTCTTCTGACCCGTTCAATCATTTCCTCTGGTATTACGCATTCATGATCCGTTGTTATTCCTGCTGTCAAATAAGCATTAATCTCTTTTCCGCTTAAACCTGCACCATGTCCGTCAATTGGAACATTGTTCATAATTGCACCTGAGAGCTTTGCCATTATATCTTCCTGACCGGATAATACGGCAGGGAAATCCATCACTTCTGCCAAGCCAAGCACAAGCTTATGATTGTAAAGAGGCGCAAGATCCTCAGCCGTCAAAGTGGCTCCATTGTCCTCAAAGGAAGTTGCCGGGACACAGGAAGGCAGTTGATAGCGATAATTCAATAAACAGTTTTCACTGTCTTTCAACATCCATTCTATTCCTTTTACCCCTTGAACATTTGCGATTTCATGGGGATCTGTGATAATAGTCGTAATTCCTCGCGGTAAAACAGCTTTTTGAAATTGGGAAGGAGAAAGCATACTAGATTCAATATGGACATGTGAATCAATTAAGCCTGGCACCATTATATATGGCGTACCATCGATTTCTTTTTCACCATGATACTGGCCAATACCTACGAACTTACCATTATGAATGGCGACATCCGCTCGCTCTATTTCATCCGTAAACACATTTACTAGTTGAACATTTTTAATAACTAGCTCAGGTAAACTGATGTTTCGTGCCGCTAATATTTGGGATTTGATTTGTTCTGGGGTTTTCATCTTATTCCTCCTCATTTTTTGTTCAGTGGGAAAAATAAGCTGGGTAGAGGATGTATAAATAATAACTAGCAGTTTACTATACATTCTGTGCGTATCTATTCCCGTAGACGAACTAATTAAAGTGGTTAGTTTGTAGAGACTCCTGGACCATATTTCCAAGATTATACGAGTTATAGTTGTTTTTATTTCATAAACCTTTTTATGCATTCTAACAACGCATGTATTGATAGTCAATGAAATTAAATTTATTTTTCAAAAAACACACTTGCCTTATTGTTTCGTAAATCACAAAATGCTGAATCCTATCTGTGCTTAGTTATTATAATTTTAGCTAAACTATTTTCTGAAAAAACAATGTGGGATCAAAACCCACTTAATTAAATCAAAGTTTTTTAGCTTAACAATATGGCATAACTCCTCCTTGAAGAATACCCTAAGCGACCGGTCTTATTGTGGTGATTTAGCGCAGAATTGCACTGAAACCATTTTATAAAACAACAAAAGACCCCAAGACAGAAGGGATTAACTGCACACTCCTTCACTAACTGGTAGATAGAATAGATTATTTGTACAGCTGAGGGGCATATCCAGATTCCATACAATTCTCATAAATCCGATACAGGAAATACAAAAAGGCAGCACCCCTAGGAGGGTTGACTGCCTTATTTCCATATATGCTATGCGACACATTCCATATTTTGAATGTATGTGGCAACACACGAAATATTGGTGGTTTTTTTACCTTATCTCGCCGCAAAATGAGAGTTTGTAATATCTAAAATCATAATAGTTACTCACCCACTGGAAACTACTTAGTGAATATAGTTACCTCTTTCCTTTGTCATAAATTTCACCTAATGCTTTCGGAGCACGATTCGATTTAGAAAAAAAGATTAATAACAATAATGTTAAGACATACGGTAAAATCATAAATAAATCAGTGTAACTGCTTGGCAATGCCATTGACTGAGCAATAAAGGCTCCGCCAGACTTTGCAAAACCGAATAAAAGACAAGCAGCTAGTGTAGGAACAATCTTCCAATTACCGAAAATTAATGCAGCAATCGCTAAAAATCCATATCCCATATAAATGCTGGAAGAAAAGTTAGCTGAAATAGAATAGGCAAAACACATGCCGCCAAGACCTGATAATAGACCCGATATAATGACTGCTGTAAACCTGATTTTCGCTACGTCTACACCTGCTGCATCAACCGAATGAGGATTTTCCCCGCACGCTCTTAAGCGCATGCCGAACTTTGTTTTATATAAAAGATACCAAGCAAAAATGGCAATCACGATGATAATCACTTCAAACGGATACACATTCGTAAAGATTGCACCTATTACTGGTATATCGGCTAAACCA
>JAZUQD010000364.1:0-10340 GCA_045605505.1 Pradoshia sp. | reverse complement strand
CTAGATTGCCGGTTGCCGGGCTTCAAAGGGCACAATCCCTCCGCCTCTCTTGATAAGAGTAAATGACACTATACAATTAAATCTAACTGTCTGCTATCCTATCATGTTGAAGAAAGAGCTGTCAACAGCAAAGTCTTTATAGCGTGAATACTAGATTAATTCGCCACGACTTTATTCGAAGAAATCCCTGTTGACTTTTCAATCGCCAGCTCCAATTCTTCAATTAAATCTTCTGCATGTTCTATACCGACGGAAAGCCTGATTAGATCCTCCTGCACCCCGGAGGCCTTTAATTCCTCCTCACTAAGTTGCTGGTGAGTAGTGCTTGCCGGATGAATAATTAAGCTTTTTGCATCACCGACATTGGCCACATGGGACCATAGCTCAATGGAATCAATCAGCTTTTTACCTGCCTCACGTCCTCCCTTTATTCCAAAAACAACGACTGCTCCTGCTCCTTTAGGTAAATATTTCTTCGCCTTTTCAAAATCATTATGGTCTGGATCGCCTGGATATGAGACCCAGGATACGGCAGGATGTTGTTTTAAATAATCGACTATTATTCTTGTATTAGCGATATGCTCTTTCATTCTTACATGCAGGGTTTCCAATCCAAGAATAAATTGAAAGGCGTTGTATGGACTTAGGGACGGACCCAAATCTCTCAATAGCTGTACCCTTGCCTTTGTAATAAAAGCTGCGGCTCCAATTGCCTCACTATAAATCAAGTCATGATAGCTTGGGTCTGGTTCTGTAAACCCAGGAAATTTAGGCGAATTCCAATCAAAATTCCCGGCATCTACAATCACTCCGCCTAATGTCGTTCCATTTCCAAGTAACCACTTCGTAGCAGAATGAATGACGATGTCTGCTCCAAATTCAATCGGCCGTGTTAAATAAGGAGTGGCAAAAGTATTATCAATGATCAAAGGAATTCCAACTTCATGGGCAATCTCCGCAACCCGTTCAATATCTAGCACTTGCAGGCTTGGATTTCCGATGGTCTCTGCAAAAATCGCTTTCGTCTTTGAAGTAATGGCTTCTCTGAAATTTTCTGGATTCACTGGATCTACAAATCTTACATCAATCCCATACTTAGGAAGAGTATTAGCGAATAAATTATAGGTTCCTCCATATAGAGTGGAAGCAGAGATAATTTCATCACCTGATCCTGCAATATTTAAAATGGAGAGTGTGATAGCCGCAGCACCACTTGAAACAGCTAAAGCTCCAATTCCCCCCTCGAGTTCAGCTATCCTTTCCTCAAATACACTTGATGTGGGATTATGGATTCTCGTATAAATATATCCGGGTTCAGCTAATCCAAATAAGTTCGCAGCATGATCTGTATCTTTAAATAAATACGCATTTGATTGGTATATTGGTACACTTCTCGCTCCTGTTAATGGATCTTGCTGTAGGCCTCCGTGTATACCCACTGTTTCAAACCGATACTTCTTTTGCTCGTTTGCCATTTTACATCTCTCCATTTCGTTTTAGTAGAGAAGTGAGTAAATGAAAAAACCTCTTCACAAGAAGAGGTAGGCATTTTCCATCTCTCCTTATCTCCCGGATATATATCCGCAGGAATTGGCACCGTGTATGATAATAAATACCGGTTGCCGGGCTTCAAAGGGCCAGTCCCTCCACCTCTCTTGATAAGAATCAAGCAACTATTAAGTTGTTAAAACTATAGCATATCGATATATACTAATCAACTGATTATTCTGAATTTTTAAAATAAATATATTATACGCTTATAATCTGCAAACTTCTCCTACAATATTTCATAAAAAGTAAGAAAAAGTGTATGTCGATTATATAGACATACACTAGCAAATCGTTCATCGACATATTTCCTAAGAAATAATCCCTATTAATCTATAATTAATTTTAATCGATCCACGAGATATGGAACGGAATGAAAGGCATATATTTTCTCTATTACTTGATTATCCTTAATTAAAATGAGGCACGGTACACTTTCAATTTGATATTTTTCTGCAAGTTCTTTTGAATAGTTAAGATTCACCTTTTCTAATGGTGCACTAGGGAGAACTTCTTTTGCGATATCAAGCATTCTTCCAGCTATTTGACAGGTACCGCAAAGGGGGGTAAACGTATAGATTGCTTTATTTATCGAAGCTTGATCGTTCATTTTGCTTAACATCCTTTATTTGTTTTAAAAATTCAGCCTTCACATCGATATTGGCTGCTAAGAGAACCGTTGCCAAATGATACCCCGGGGCATTTGCCACTTCCCGATAGGTCCGATCGATATATAAATGAAAAGCGTTCGGCATTTCTCGCCGCAGCTGTTTTCTTAGCTTTTCTCCGGATTCATCAGCATCAGCCAAAATATACACTTCCTTATTTTCAAGTGCATCGACTAATTCATCCAATTTCGAAAGACTAATCGTTCCATTCGTGCATATGATTTCAACGGGTTCATTTAGAACAGCTTGTACCCTTTTACGATCAGTTGAACCTTCCACTATAATTACTTTTTCGTTGAGAGACTCCCACATGTTTATCACCTTTTGCCAGGAGACTATGTTAAACACACATAGATTCTCGCCATTTTATTACAAGTATCTTACCCTAACCAGCTAAAAAGTAACAATTGATAGTTAGGATCACTAAAAAAGAAAGAAGCAAAGCTTCTTTCTCCTTTAATCTTCTTTAGTTGCTGTTTCGTATTGGCCAGCATCCATTAATTCTTCGTATTCACTTGTTTCGGATGGTTCAATTAAAATCATCCATGCTTTTTCATACGGAGATTCATTTACGTATTCTGGATTATCCATTAATTCTTCATTTACTTCAACAACTTTACCACTGATTGGAGCATATAATTCAGATACTGTTTTTACAGATTCCACACTGCCAAATGGTTCATTGCGTGTTAATTCATCTCCAACTTCAGGAAGCTCTACAAATACGATATCTCCCAACTCTTTTTGAGCAAAATCAGTTATGCCGATTCGAATCTTTCCGTCTTCTTGTTTAACCCATTCATGCTCTGCTGTATATCTTAATTCTGCTGGAATGCTCATGATCTTATCCCCCCAAAATGTATATATGGTTCTTACCTCATCATGACATCAAACTACTCATTTGACAATAATTTCATGCCCATGAATTTTGGAAATTTTCTTCCTTGAACCCGACAGTTACTTTCTCTCCATCATAAGCGATTGGACGCTTAATCAACATCCCGTCAGATACAAGTAAGGTAAGCATTTCATCTTCTGACATTGTCTTCACTTTATCTTTTAATCCAAGCTCTCTGTATTTCATACCACTTGTGTTGAAAAATTTCTGAAGTGGCAATCCGCTTTGTTTATACATTGTTTCCAATTCTTCTTTGGACGGTGGATTTTGTGCTATATCGATTTCCTGATAGGATATTCCCTTTTCATCAAACCATTTTTTAGCTTTTCTGCATGTCCCACATTTGGGATACCAATAGAATGTTATCATTGTTTTTTCACCTCAATTGAAGCATACCATATTTTTTTAGCCCGCTTAAACTGATTTACATTGCTTAAATAAGTGTCCATTAGTCTGCTCTATATGAAAAAAGAAAAAAGCCCGGTTTTTTCACCAGGCTTCCTCTATAACCGTCTAGATTAAACAGTGTAACGTTCAACTTCAATTAATTTTTCTGATGCTTCACGTTTAGTTGCAATGACATTGATTGGTGTGAAACGTGTAAATTTACGTAGAGCAGAGGTCATCATACGTAATGTATCCCCTGTTTCTGTTGCCACCAATGTTTCTTTAGCATGCTTTTCAATTTCTCCAAATGCTTCCTGGCAGAAGATCTGAGTATAAAGTAATTTTTGTTTATTCTTTTCCAGTCCATCTTTTTTAATTGCCTTCTCTGTTCGAAGAACAACTGATTCCATTGCATAGATGAAAGAAGCGATATCTGCAATATTCACAAGAATTTCTTGTTCTTTTTCCAGCTCAGTACCGTATTTTTGTGCAGCTAATCCCGCAATCATAATACCGATATTTTTGGCATTTTTAACGAGATGCTTTTCTTGATCAAGCGGCTCAGTACCCGGCTCTTCAGGCATAAGCATCATTAATCCCTCAGACAGTTCCTGTGCTTTTTGCAAGAGTGGTAATTCACCTTTTAACGCTTTTTTCAAGAATGTTCCAGGTACAAGCAGACGGTTAATTTCGTTTGTACCTTCAAATATACGGTTGATGCGAGAGTCGCGATACATTCTTTCAATTTCATATTCAGCCATAAATCCATATCCACCATGAAGTTGAACGGCTTCATCGACAACATAATCCAGTACTTCAGAAGCAAAGAATTTATTTAAGGAACATTCGATCGCGTATTCAGCAATAGCCTTTGCGACTTCTTTCCCATCTTTGACCTCTTCATCACTAAGTCGGCTCATTCTTTCTTCAAATAATCCAACAGTTCTGTAGACAGAGCTTTCTGCTGCATATATTTTGGAAGCCATTGTAGCCAACTTTTCTTTTGTTAAATTAAATGAAGAGATTGGTGTTTTAAATTGCTGGCGCTGATTAGCATACGTAGCAGCCAATTCAAATCCGCGCTTGGAAGCCCCAACTGCGCCAACCCCCAATTTATAACGGCCAATATTAAGAATATTAAAGGCAATCACATGCCCTCTTCCCGCTTCACCCAATAAGTTCTCAACAGGTACTTCAGCATCTTCAAGGATTAGTGTTCTGGTTGAAGAGCTTTTGATTCCCATTTTCTTTTCTTCTGCTCCAGTAGAGACACCAAGGTATTCTCTTTCAACGATAAATGCAGAGAATTTATCTCCATCAATTTTCGCATATACAACAAATACATCAGCAAAGCCTGCATTTGTAATCCATTGTTTTTCACCATTTAAAATGTAGTGAGTTCCAGCTTCATTTAATTTAGCTGTTGTTTTTGCTCCGAGTGCATCAGAACCTGAGCTTGGTTCTGTTAAAGCATAGGCAGCTAATTTTTCACCCGTAGCTAATAATGGCAGATACTTTTGTTTTTGTTCTTCATTACCAAATAAAACGATTGGCAGTGATCCGATTCCAACATGTGCTCCATGAGAAATGGAGAATCCTCCTGCACGTGATAATCTTTCTGAAATCAGGGCAGAGCTTACTTTATCCAAGCCTAAACCGCCGTATTCTTCCGGTACATCCGCACCCAATAATCCAAGTTCTCCAGCTTGCTTCAATAATTTCACTGAACGATCAAACTCATGATTTTCTAGATATTCCACTTGAGGCAACACTTCATTTACTAAATAATCTTCAGTCGTTTTTGCAATCATTTTGTGCTCATCTGTATAATCCTCAGGAGTAAACATATCTTCTGCTTCAATATCCTCAATTAAAAATGCTCCGCCTTTTAATACTTCTTCAGTTTGATTAGCCACTATATTTCCTCCTTATATGGAGATGACCAGGGAGTTTCTATGCCCAATCATCTCGTCCCTTTTACATTTTTATGCCAATAATTCAAATACACCAGCGGCGCCCATGCCTCCGCCAATACACATAGTTACAATGCCAAATTGCTCATTACGACGTTTCATTTCATTTAAAAGTGTCAGGGTTAATTTTGCACCGGTACAACCAAGTGGGTGACCCAATGCAATCGCACCGCCATTCACATTTACTTTCTCCTCATCGATTCCCAAGTGGCGTATGACTTGAATGGATTGAGATGCAAATGCTTCATTCAATTCAAATAAACCAATATCCGATAAGCTTAATCCAGCCAGCTTAAGCGCTTTAGGAATCGCTTCTACCGGACCGATCCCCATAATTTCAGGAGGTACACCCGCAACAGCGAACGAGCGGAATTTCAAAAGTGGTTTGAAGCCTTCCGCTTCCGCCTTCTCCCGGTCCATCAGTAAAACAGCTGCTGCTCCATCACTTGTTTGTGAAGCATTGCCGGCTGTCACTGTTCCTGTAAGTGAAAATGCAGGTCTTAATTTCCCCAGTACTTCCTTTGTCGTCCCTTCACGAACCCCTTCATCGGTTGTAAATTGGACAGAGCGCTCTTTCAATTTATGGTCTGATCCAACATGACGAAGAGCCACATCTACTGGAACAATTTCATCTTTAAACTTTCCATCACGGATGGCCTGTGCAGCCTTTTGATGACTGCGTACAGCAAAGGCATCCTGTTCCGCGCGGGTTATACCGTATTTTTTTGCAACCTCTTCTGCTGTATGTCCCATTCCCATATAGTATTCAGGAGCTGCTTCAGCCAATTTGGAATTTGGACGAACAACATGCCCCATCATTGGAACCATACTCATCGATTCAACCCCGCCGGAAATGACCGTTTCTGAATGCCCGAGCATAATTCGCTCCGCACCGTAGGCAATAGATTGCAAACCTGATGAACAATAGCGGTTAATCGTAATAGCTGGCACATTGTATGGCAAACCTGCCAAGGCGCCGATATTACGTGTCACATTAAGCCCTTGCTCAGCTTCAGGCATCGCGCAGCCAAAGATCATATCATCAATTGGCCCGTCGTAATTTTCTGCTCGTTTCAGAGTTTCCTTTACTACTAATGCACCTAAATCGTCTGGTCGAACATTTGCAAGAGTTCCTTTTTTGGCTCTGCCAACCGGGGTTCTGGCTCCGGCAACAATTACTGCTTCTCTCATGCCAATCCTCCTCTTAATCAATCAAATTTCTGTTCTATTAGTTACGTAATGGTTTTCCTTTAACAAGCATATGTTGCATGCGCTGTTGGGTTTTCCCTTCCTGGACAAGACTAATGAACGCTTCTCTTTCTAAATCAAGTAAGTACTGTTCATCTACCTCTGTTCCATATGGCACTTTTCCGCCAGCTAAAACATAAGCAATCTTTTGGGCGATTTTTAAATCATGCTCTGAGATATAACCGGAATAAAGCATGGACTGCGCTCCCAATAAAAGAGCCGCATAACCCGGTTCACCTGATACCGGAATTTTTTTGCGTACCGGCGGCTTATAGCCCGTATCATACAAGGCAATAACAGCCTGTTTTGCATCATATAGCTGATGATCAGGATTAAAGCTGATTCCATCATTGTTATTCAAGAAGTTATTTTCTCTGGCTTCGTCACCTGAAGTCGATACTTTGGCCGTAGCAATTGTTTCAAACACATTAATAGCAATCTTAGTAAGGTCGAAATCAACCCCGTTCGGTAAGCTATTCAAATATTTAATATAAAGCTCCTTATTTCCACCGCCGCCAGGTAATAAGCCGACACCGGTTTCTACCAAGCCTATAAACGTCTCAGATGAAGCCTGTATTTTTGCTGCAGGCAGGCAAATTTCAGCCCCGCCGCCTAGCGTCATATTAAACGGTGCGGCAACGACCGGCTTCCTACTATATTTAATATTCATCATTGCTTGCTGGAATTGACGTGTTATCATTTCCACATCAAAAATATTGTCATCTTGTACTTCCATCAGAATCATAGCCAAGTTGGCTCCAACGCAGAAGTTTTTACCTTGGTTCCCTATGACTAATCCTTTGTAATTCTTCTCTACTTCTTCAATTGCATAATTAATCATATTGATAATGTCAAAACCAATCGCATTATTAGGTGAATGGAATTCCAGCAAGGCTACGCCATCACCTATATCGATCAGACTGGCACCGCTATTCTTCTTAATGACCCCTTTTTGTTTCTTAATCAACTTCAAATTAATATTTTTTTCATTCACTTCAAGTTGTTGATATTCGCCGTTTGCATAATAAAGAGTTCCATTTTCTCCTTCTTTATAGAAGGTTGTAGCGCCACTATCTATCATTTGCGTAATCCAATCAGGAACACGTTGGCCCTCCTCCTGCATCTTGGCAACCGATTTCTCTAAACCAATCGCATCCCAGGTTTCAAATGGTCCAAGCTGCCATCCGAATCCCCACTTCATTGCCTGGTCGATGGCTACAATATCATCCGCAATGTCACCAAGTAAGTCTGCCGAATAGAGTAACGTAGGGCTGATCACATTCCATAACAATTCACCGACACGATCCTTCGAATAGATAAGCGCTTTCAATTTTCTTGCAGCGCCTTTCTCTTGCTTTACCATATCCAACGATGGAGCTTTTAAATTTTTCCGTTCAACATATTCCAAAGTGGAAGGATCCAGTTCTAGTATTTCTTTTCCTTTTTTAAGGAAAAATCCTTGGCCGGATTTACTTCCCAACCATCCGTTTTCAAGCATTTTTTTCATAAATTCAGGTATTTCAAATACAGATTTCTCTGCTTCATCATCTACATTGTCATATACGTTTTTAGCCACATGGGCAAATGTATCCAGTCCCACTACATCGAGTGTACGGAACGTAGCACTCTTCGGACGGCCAATTAAAGGACCCGTAACAGAATCAACTTCACCAACACTATAGCCGCGCTCCATCATTTCACGAACGGTTACTAATAAACCATAGGTTCCAATTCGGTTTCCAATAAAATTCGGGGTGTCTTTTGCTATTACGACGCCTTTGCCTAGAACATCTTCCCCAAATTGTTTCATTGCGCTTACTACTTCAGGTGATGTTGCGTTGGTTGGGATAATTTCTAGCAGCTTCAAGTATCTAGGTGGATTAAAGAAATGGGTACCAAGGAAATGCTTACGGAAATCCTCAGAACGTCCTTCCGCCATGGCCTCAATGGAAATCCCAGATGTATTCGAACTTATAATACTGCCTGGTTTTCTATATTCATCTATTTGTGCAAATACACTTTGTTTAATATCAAGTCTTTCAACAACGACCTCAATAATCCAGTCACAGTCATTAATTTTCGACAAGTCGTCTTCAAAATTTCCCGGCTCTATAAGAGATAAATTCTTCTTGGAGGTTAAAGGTGCAGGTTTTTGTTTGAGTAGTTTTTGAATGGATATTTGGGCCAAACGATTACGTACTTGTTTGTCTTCAAGAGTTAGCCCTTTTTTCTCCTCATCCGCGGTAAGTTCTCTTGGAACAATATCCAATAGCTTAACCGGAATTCCAATGTTGGCTAAATGTGCTGCGATTCCCGAACCCATAACCCCTGATCCAAGTACAGCTACTTTTTTAATTTGAAGGTTCAACATTAAATCCCCCTTTAATTTGAATGAATGCTCATTCATTTTTACTGCAAAAAAATATGGAATAAAAATCCTACATCTCTAACTATAAAAGATTTTAGAAAATTCCGCAATTGTAAAATCAAAAAAATGGTAATTTGTTATTAATTTTTAGTTTGGTCAAACTAATACAGGAGGTGATTTTAATGGCAAAGCTTAAAAAGAATCCAAGCAAAGCAGGAGTCAGTGCTGCAAGCGTTAAGGGGAATGCCGGTCCACATCATGAAAAGCATCATTCTAAAGTAAACAGTCAGAATAACCAATTTAAAAAATAAGTTTCTTTATACATTTATATGTACAAGGTGTAGGTATTGCGCTCCGCCTAAACTAGGTAAAAACAAAATATACCCCAAATCATCAAATGAATTGGGGTATATTTTCATTCATAATTATTAGGCCATTATTTTTTCTTCCTGCATGGAAATGATTGTTCCGGCATTTCCTTTTAATGCTTCCAATGCTTTATCCAGGGATGTAATGATTGTCGAACGGCCTGGTCTTGATTCTGCAAATTGAATGGCAGCTTCTACTTTAGGAAGCATACTGCCTGGTGCAAAATGACCTTCCTCCGCCAATGCTTTTATTTCCTGAGTTGTAATGGATTCTAGTTTTTGTTGATTCGGCTGATTATAGTTAATATAGATGTTATCTACTGCAGTCAAAATTATTAACGCGTCTGCATCTACTAATTCAGCCAGCTTCTCAGAAGCAAAATCTTTATCGATAACAGCTTCTACTCCAATTAATTCATCATTGGACTTCAGAACTGGAATACCACCGCCGCCTGTAGAAATAACAATCTTTCCGCTTTCCACAAGACTGTTAATACTCTTATGCTCCAGTATGCTGACTGGTTTTGGGGAAGGCACTACTCTTCTCCAACCTCTGCCTGCATCTTCCTTAAAGGAAGCACCAGTCTCTTGGATTAGTTTCATCGCTTCTTCTTCTGAGTAAAAAGGACCAATTGGTTTTGTAGGATTTTTGAAGGCTCCGTCATTTTCATCAACAACAACCCTTGTTACAATCCCCACTACATCCTTGTGAATTCCTCTTCTGGAAAGGGCCTTGTCCATTGCATTTTCCATCCAATACCCAATCATTCCCTGTGACATAGCTCCGCATGTATCAAGAGGCATGGCTGGATTTTTTTCTGAATCAGCCGCTTTTTGCTGAAGAAGAATATTACCAACTTGTGGACCATTACCATGTGAAAT
>JAZUQD010000363.1:0-8727 GCA_045605505.1 Pradoshia sp. | reverse complement strand
TGAATGGTCATCTTTTTTATATGTGGAATATGTATACTTTAATCAAACTCTCCTAAATTGAAGGAGTTAAATTGAAAGGTAAAGAAACGTTAAAAGTCCTAGGAATCATTTTCGATTCTCTAAGGCTTTTTTAATTTTGTAATTTTATTGGCAATGAAACAAAGAAAAGGTGATGGAGCTAAAATAGTTCCTATTTACCTTTTGCAACTGTCTGATAACTATTAGCCACATAACCAACCTTACCAATTGTATCGAGCTCGGCTTGAATTGCTTCATCATCATGCTTTTTATCTAAGTCTTTTCTTAGGATTATCTTCTGACCAACCTTGAAAATATCTGCTCCATAATAGAGTGCCGGCAGTATCTATGATACATTCCCCTTAGAGGTTGGGACAAAACCCACCTCTAGACTAAAAAAACTGGCGAAATTTTACCAAAGTAAGGTTTCACCAGCTTTGTTCATTTTTAGATAAAAATAAGGATTGCTTCTGTTAAAATAAAGTTACCACACCATATTTCAACCGAAAGTAGGATCCTTATGTTTAAAAAACATAACATGAATCAACTGATACGATCAGAAATAAGAATAGAAGAGAAATTGAAAGATTAAAATTAGCCAAAGAGCGAATCATGTAGTACAGAAGAAGTATCAAGATTTGAAATTAAACAGTTTAAATGAACACGGATATACTTTTGAACAGATTATGGGAGCTAATAATAATGAAGTAATAGCCAAAGGACATGTAAAAGATGATTAATAAAATGAATCACTTAAAAAACTTTAACGAGGGAAAATAGTATGAAGACTAAGGATGTTATATATGAGGCATTTTATTCCCTATGTAAAACGGATCAGCCCGATAAAATATCTGTTAATTCTATTATAAGAAAATCTGGTATTAATCGGTCTACATTTTATTATTACTTCGTAGACAAAAATGAATTGATTCTGACCCTCCAAGAGAAAGCATTAGATAGTATTTTTAATATTTTGCTTTATAAAGAAGCTGATAGAGAACGATTGCTGAAAGGGTTTCAAGATTTACATTCTCCAGAAGCATGTGCTGCATGCTTTCATATTAAAGAAAACGTAAATATCTATAAAATTTGGTTTAATGACTTTACATTTATAGAGAAATTCACAAAAAGATTATATGAATACCTCTTAAACTTTTCAAGCAATCAAATACATTGTACCTATTTTGCATATGGTACGCTTGGATATTTTACCCAATGGATTAGAAATGATTGTATTGGTGATCCAATAGTAATTGCAAATCAAATTCTGCAAATATCAACAGAAGCCTTTTCGCATCAATACATTAAATCGTATTAGAAATACCAACACTTCCAACCAAACTGTTGGTATGATTCCAAAATATGGTTATATATAATGAATTTATATACTATTTTGAATATGGAGGAATCTTAATGCGCTTAGATGGAAAAAAGATTATTGTAACTGGCGGTGCGAGAGGTATTGCAAAAGCCGTAACGATGGCTTATGTAAAAGAAGGAGCAACTGTTGCCGTTTTAGATATATTAGATGAACTAGGGGAGCAAACTGTAAAAGAAGTGAATCAATTCGGAGCAGGTAAAGCATTCTATTTCCATTGCGATATTTCAAAACGGGAGGATGTAGAAGCTGTTTTCGCTCAAGCAATTGATAAAATTGGTGGCTTAGATGTTCTTGCAAACATTGCAGGAGTAGATCGTAATGTTAAAGCAGAGGAAACAACAGATGAACTTTATGATTTCTTAATGAATATTAATGTAAGAGGAACCGTTTTAACAAATCAAACTGCATTTAAGGTAATGAAGGAGCAAGGTTTTGGTGCTATCATAAACTTTGGTTCTGATACAGGATTAGTTGGTGCTCCGAATCAAGCTGTTTATGGTGCAACGAAAGCGGCTGTTATGTCGTGGACACGGACAGTAGCAGCAGAGTGGGGACAATACGGTATTCGTGCTAATTCAATCGTCCCAGCAATATCAACACCAATGGCTGAAGAATATCTTGAGAATATGTCTGAAGCAGAATTAGCTGAATATGATGCTGTGATGAAGAAAATGATTCCACTCGGCGGCCGATTAGGCAATCCTGAAAAAGATTTGGCGCCTGTTATGATATTTTTTGCAAGCGAAGATTCACGGTTTATTACAGCACAAACAATTCCAGTAAACGGCGGACTAAATGCTGTTCGATAATCTTATCTGTTCAACGCATGAAGGTATACATTCATGCGTTTTTTTATATTCAACATTATTTTAAATTCGTTTTGATACATAAAATAAACAATCCTTTCGAGTCGGAATTCGAAATAAGTAGTGCAATAATTACCAGAATATTTTAAATTAAACCTTGCTTATGCCTAATATTTCCTTTAAAATCAAAAATAAAATAAAACCAAGTAAACAAATTTGAATTGAAGGAATTGGTGGGTATGTCAAACAAACAATTTCACTTTGGCGCTATGATCCATGGTGTAGGCGGGCACATGTCTTTGTGGAGGCACCCGGAAATTGATCCATCTCAAAGCGTCAGTTTATCTTATTATGTACAACAGGCTAAAGTAGCGGAAAAAGGGTTGTTTGATGCCGTATTTATTGCGGATGGGCTGTATATTCATGAGAAGTCTTTGCCGCACTTTTTAAATCGCTTTGAACCGATCACGATATTATCTGCGCTTGCCATGGTAACTGAAAAGGTCGGTTTAGTAGGAACGATTTCAACATCTTACAGTGAACCCTTTACGGTAGCCCGTCAATTGGCTTCGTTAGATTTAATAAGCGGCGGACGAGCTGGATGGAATGTCGTTACAACACCTTTGGAAAATACAGCACTGAACTACAGCAAAACCATTGAGGAACATCCGAAACATGGAGAACGTTATGAGATAGCAAAAGAGTACTTGGATGTTGTACATGGATTATGGAACTCCTGGGAAGAAAATTCATTTACATATGATGTTGAAAATGACCAGTTTTTTGATCCATCCAAAATGCACAAATTAAACTATAAGGGCAAGTATTTCTCTGTAGCTGGACCGCTGAATATCCAAAGGTCGAAACAGGGAGAGCCTGTCATTTTTCAGGCAGGTTCATCGCCTGCCGGAATTGCGTTTGCCGGGCGGGAAGCAGAAGCCATTTTTGCTAATGCCGTATCGATTGAAGAAAATAAAAAGCTTTCACAAAAATTGAAGAAGGCTGCTATAGAGAATGGACGGAATCCTGATCAATTGCTTGTGTTGCCAGGTATTTCCCCTATTATTGGCCAAACAAGAGCAGAAGCTGAGGAAAAGTATAGTGAAGTAGCTGAATTGGTTTCCGCTGAGAAAGCACTTGAGTTTTTGGGTCGGTATTTTGACCATCACGACTTTTCGCAATACGAAATACATGATCCGTTTCCGGAGCTGGGTGATATTGGCCGCAATAGTTTCCAGTCGGTAACAGACCGTATAAAACGATATGCCAAAGAGGAAAAATTAACGCTATATGAAGTGGCAATCCGTGAGGCAACGCCGAAAGGGTCTTTTATTGGAACAGCTGAAGATGTTGCTGATGAAGTTATTAAGTGGATTGAAGCAGGTGCAGCAGATGGGTTTATGATATTGGCTGATGTCCCACATGCATTGGAGGATTTTGTTGAGCATGTTATACCAATTCTCCAACAGCGTGGCCATTATAAAACCAAGTATGAAACAGATACGTTGCGTGAACATCTGGGTTTACCGAATAAACCAAGTAAATATAAGAATGTTTCCGTCTAACATAAGGGGGTCACAGGATGATTAAGCTGGAAAACATTCAAAAATCGTTTGGGAAAAATGAAGTTTTAAAAGGAATTGATTTAGAGGTACACAAAGGCGATATTATTTCTATTTTAGGGCCTAGTGGTTCAGGCAAAACAACGTTGTTGCGCTGCATTAACTTTTTGGATAAAGCGACGAGCGGTACAGTAACAATAGATAACCTGTCCCTTGATGTAAAAACAGCCACTAAAAAGAATATTATTGAACTTCGCAAAAAGACGGGGATGGTATTTCAAAACTATAACTTGTTCCAGCATAAAACAGTCATTGAAAACATAATTGAAGGACCGGTTATTGTACAAAATCGCAATCTGGAAGAGGCAAAAGAAATGGCCCGCAATCTCTTAAAGAAAGTAGGCTTATCACATAAAGCAGATGCTTATCCAAGTTCATTATCTGGAGGACAGCAGCAGCGTGTTGGAATCGCTCGCGCATTAGCTATGAATCCGCAGGTTCTTTTATTGGATGAACCTACATCTGCCTTAGATCCGGAGCTGGTAGGGGAAGTGCTCCAAGTCATCCGTAAGATTGCAAAAGAGGGAATTACGATGATTATCGTGACGCATGAGATGAACTTTGCGCGTGAGGTCTCTAACCATATTATTTTTATGGATAGTGGTGTCATTGTTGAATCCGGCACTCCAAAACAAATATTTGATGCCCCAAAACATACACGGACCAAACAGTTTTTAAAACGATTGACTCCAGAGCTGACGTTTGAGATTTAAGGAGTGAGTGACATGTATACATTATCCATTTTAGATCAAAGTCCAATTTTGAAAGGTGATACGGCAGAGCAAGCCTTGCAGAGGACGATTAAACTGGCCCAATTTGCCGATGAAAAAGGATTTAAGCGTTTCTGGGTATCTGAGCATCATCAAACAAAGGAATTGGCAGGATCTTCTCCAGAAGTCCTGGTAGCCCATTTACTGGCCAAAACAAATAAAATCCGTATTGGTTCTGGCGGAGTGATGCTTACGCATTACAGTCCGTATAAAGTGGCTGAGAACTTTCATCTTTTAGCGAGCTTAGCCCCTGGACGGGTTGATTTAGGAGTAGGCAAGGCACCAGGTGGTTTGCCACTTGCAACAAAAGCTCTTCAATATAACGCCTTAAGTGATCCACATGATTTTTATACTCGTTTAAAAGAATTGCAGTTTTATATAAAAGGAGAGCATTCATTGGTTGCCGAACCTTCTCCTCAAATAAAGCCAGAAATGGTTTTGTTAGGCGGCAGTTCCGGCAGTGCTGAATATGCCGCACAATTAGGGATTACCTATGCATTTGCACAATTTATCAATAGTAATGAAGAACATTTGGCCGAAGCTATCCGTGTATACAAGGATCGTTACCCGACCGGTACTTTTGCTGTTGGAATTGCCGTTATTGCTGCCGATACGAGGGAACAAGCGAAAAATCTATTAAAAAACACGGATCTTTTTCGTGTCCATATAGAGGATGGCAGTAAATTCACATTGACTAGTCATGAGAGTGCGGAACGCTTTGGACAAGAAACCGGTAAAAAATTCACCCTAGAAACGGTTTCTTCACCTGCTATTGCTGGCACTGCCGCAGATATTTTTGAAAAGCTCGATAAGTTACATGAAAGTGGGATTGATGAATTCATTATACATACGCCAATTTTAGAAGAAGAGGCACGTTTTCGATCAATCGAATTATTAAGCCAGCGTAATGTTGTGACATTATAAATAAGATCGTGGGGGAGGAAAAAATGAAGATTATTAAAAAAACATGGCTAACAACCTTAATATCAATAAGTGTTATTGTCCTGGCGGCATGCGGTAGCAATGATGCTTCGGGTGGATCAAAAGAGAATGTTCAAGAAATTATTATCGGGACAGGGAACGATATGCTTGATATTGCCTATATTGATGAAAAAGGCAAATTAACCGGATACGATGTTGAACTGTTGCGTGTGATTGATAAACGTCTCGAGGATGTATCCTTCAAATTCGAATCGATGGATTTTTCAAATCTTTTATTGAACTTGGAAACAGGTAAAATAGACATGATTGCACATAATATGGCAAAAAATAAAGAGAGAGAAGAAAAATTCTTATTCAATGAACAGCATTATAACGCAATTCCAACACATGTAGTTGTAAATAAAAAGAATAAAGATATTCATTCCATTGATGATTTATCAGGAAAAAAAGTAGGGGTTGTACCCACAAGCAATGCCTCGCTATTCATTGAGCAATATAAAAAAGAGCATAACTTAGATACAGAAATCTTATACATTCCGACAAATACAGATATAACCAATCAATTGAAAACGGGACGTATTGATGCTCTGCTTTCTTTCCCATTCTCTGTAAAGGCCAATAACGAACAAGCAGATGCCCAGCAAAAAATAGTTGGCGAAGCACTGTTATATACGGACATCTATTTCCTATTCAATAAGAAAGATAAAGAGCTGGCTGCGAAAATAGATGGAGCTGTGAACGAGTTAATTGAAGATGGTACGATTTCGGATTTATTAGTTGAATGGTTTGATGAAGATTATTCCGATCAACTGAAAGATTAATAAAATGGAGGCCAATTGTCATGATTGAATTCCACTATATTGCGGAATTTATACCGACTTTACTTAGCTATTTACCCGTTACACTAGTAATCTTTTTATCCTCAATACTCTTGGGATTACTGCTCGGACTGATGATCGCTGTAACAAAACTATATAACATTCCCATCCTTAAAGAGTTTGCGACGGTATATATTTCGTTTATTCGTGGCACACCGATATTGATTCAACTGTTCTTGATTTTCTATGGTCTGCCATTTGTCGTTGGCTTGTTCGGTATTGACATATCCCGTATGGAGGCCATGATATTTGTGATCATTACGTATACATTGAACAATGCAGGTCAATTTGCAGAAATTTTTCGTGCAGCTGTGAAGTCAATTGATTACGGCCAAACAGAGGCAGCTTACTCAATAGGAATGTCATCACGGCAAACTTTTTTCCGAATCATTTTGCCACAGGCATTCCGCATCGCCTTACCGAATATCGGCAGTGCTTCTGTCAGTTCCTTGAAGGATACCTCACTCGCCTTTTCGATTGGTGTGATGGATATGATGGGAAGAGGGGAAACCCTGATTGCAGCAACAATGCGGACATTTGAGATTTATATTGGCTTAGCCATTATCTATTATCTTATTGTGCTGCTTTTGGAAGGACTATTTAGACGGATTGAAAAATATTATAGCCGGCATATACATGGCTCAGTATCGGAGGGATAGGCATGCAACTAGATGTATCATTTATATGGACAGCACTGCAAAGTATTTTGCCGGCTTTACCCATGACTTTCCTGATCGCCTTTATGCCGCTGCTATTGGGATCGATAATTGGTATTGTTGTAGCTTTAGTACGCCTGAATGATTGGAAGATTAGTAAGGCCATATTGAATTTTTACGTTTCGTTTTATAGGGGGACACCTGTTATCCTGCACATATTTTTAATTTATTTTGGTATGCCAATCATCGCAGAAGAATGGTTTGACATTTCGCTTAATGGCTGGCCGATTGTTATTTTTGTCATTATTGCATTGACGCTTAATGCAGGAGCTTTTTTATCTGAAATTATCCGTTCAGGTATTATGAGTGTCACTACCCATCAAATAGATGCAGCTATATCATTAGGCATGACGACATTCCAGGTATACAGGCGCATTATTTTGCCGCAGGCTTTTGTAGTGGTTATTCCGAATCTCACGAATATTATTATAGCGTTCTTGCACGCTTCATCTATTGCTTTTCTAGTATCGGTTAAAGAGATTACTGGCGCAGCGAACATTATAGCATCCAGTAATCTTAAATACCTAGAATCGTTCATTGCTGTAGGAATTGTTTATTGGGTTGTGACTATTTTGATTGAATTATCGGCCAATCAATTAGAAAAAAAATTAACGGCACATTTGCGTCAAGGCGTTGTGCAAACTATGTAAGGAGTGAATGATAATGAGTGATGTAAACGTATTATTATGGTCAAAAAATGGTTGTTCGTATTGTCAGGAGGTTAAGGATTTTTTTGCAGAAAAGAAAATCGAGTATAAGGTGATTGATGTGACAGAGCACGATGATCGCCGTGATATTTTAGAAGAGAAATATGGTGTCCGCTACGTGCCGGTCATTGAGATCGGAAAAGACGGACAATATACAGGTGTAACAGAACTAGGTTTAGAGGCCCTTGAAAAAGAATTAAAGGTACAGAAAGTCTTATAGTTATACAAATTGCTTGAAGTGAATGGGCATATTTTATGAAGTAAAATAGTAATCCAATAAGTATATTTCTCATAAAATGAAGGATTTAATTTTTAATCATATTCATAAGGTATAGAAATGTTGAAAGTCTTAGAAATCAATTAATCGTTGATTTTCTAAGGCTTTTAATTTTGTAGGTGAAAGAGCTTCAAAATAGGTTTTATTTTAACAAGATTTGATATTTATAATTATGGACTCTGTGAGCTGCCATATCTCTTTTATGTGACAATCTAAAAGGTTTTAAACAAGGAATCAACGAAACTTATTTTAGTGGAATACGTAAATATATAGAGAGTAAAGTAATAAAAAGTGTCGCTTGGAGGGGATAGAAATGGCAGAGAAATATATATCAGTTGTAGGGGTTTGTCATTATTTTGGAGCGGATATTTTCAAGGTTGGTCAGAAGATCATCTTAAGGAAAGACGTGGATAATAAGCATGATGATGAAGCAATTCAAGCCGAGCTCGATACAATTGGTAAGGTTGGTTATGTGGCTAATAGTTAACAGACCGTTGCAAAAGGAACGCGCAGTGCCGGCAGAATCTATGATACATTCGAGGAAGTATGCATGGGACAAGTGGCCTTTATTGTAAAGGATACAATCATTGTTAAATTGTTGGGAAATGAA
>JAZUQD010000362.1:0-25836 GCA_045605505.1 Pradoshia sp. | reverse complement strand
GACGTACCTCGGCCAATCTCATCAAATAAAAGCAAACTATTTTCAGTTGCATTTGAAATCGCATGGTTAGCTTCAAGCATTTCTACCATGAACGTACTTTGTCCTGATATCAAATCATCCGCAGCACCGATTCTCGTAAATACCTGGTCAAAAATAGGCAGAATGGCTTCATCAGCAGGTACAAAACAACCAATTTGAGCCATTATGGCTGTAAGTGCAACCTGGCGCATATACGTACTCTTACCAGACATATTCGGACCGGTGATTAATAATATTTCTTTCTTCTTATCTAAAAAGCAATCGTTAGGTACATATTCAATAGCTTTCAATACTTTTTCCACGACTGGGTGTCTGCCATTTTTAATGCTCATTTGACGTGTATGAGAGAATTGTGGTTTTACATAGTGATATCGCTCACTGATGGTAGAGAAGCATTGTAAAACATCCAATTCACTGATTTCCATCGCCAATTTTTGCAGCCGTGGAATATAATCTTTAATCTGGTCACGCAGTTCACAGAATAAATCATATTCAAGGCCCGTACTTTTCTCTTCTGCCTCAAGAATGATAGTTTCTTTTTCCTTTAACTCCGGAGTAATATAGCGTTCTGCATTCGCGAGTGTTTGTTTACGGTCATATCGCTCATCATTCAAAAGATGAAGATTTGCTTTTGTCACTTCCAAATAGTAGCCAAACACACGATTATATCCAATTTTTAATGAACGTATTCCTGTTCTTTCTCTTTCTTTTTGTTCCAGTTGGGCAATCCACGTTTTTCCGTTTTTGGATGCATCGCGATAACGATCTAAATCCTCATTATAGCCTTCACGAATAATACCGCCCTCTTTAATAGAGATCGGTGGATTTTCATGCAAAGCCTGCTCAAGTAAATCGGTCACTTCTTCACATGGATCCATACGGGATGCTATTTCTTTAGCCGTATTATTTGGCAGCCTTCCAATTACATCAATAATAGCCGGCACTTGCTGCAGCGAACGCTTGAGCTGTAATAAATCCCGGGCATTTACATTGCCATAAGATACACGGCCAGTCAAACGCTCCAAATCGTAAACTTCGTGTAAAAGCTCGCGAAGTTCTTCCCGTTCAAAAAATTGATTCATAAATGTATCGACCATGGATAAACGAGCTTCTATTTCAGATTCACTAATTAATGGGCGCTCAATCCACTGCTTTAATCTACGACCTCCCATGGCTGTCTTTGTTTCATCAAGGAGCCATAAAAGAGAGCCTTTTTTTCCTTTAGAACGGATGGTCTCCGTCAACTCTAAATTTCTTTTCGAATAATAATCGATTTTTAAATACTGTTCTGTTTCATATAATTCAACGGGCCGAATATGTTCTATATTTCTCTTTTGGGTACGTTGTATATAATTAAGCAAACGGGCAACTGTATGTTTCAAATCCGTTTTCTGAAGATCTTTTACCAGATGGCTAAACTCTGCTTTAGGTTCGGAATCCATTTCATAAGAGAGAGTGACAACCCCTCTCTCTTTTAATAACACTTCTTTTTCATCCCCGATATCAGACGGAACGACAACTTCTTTAGATCCAATCACTGATACCTCGTTTAACACATCTTTAAAATCAGTGAAATAGGTTACACGATTTTCACCTGTTGTTAAATCGATATGGGCAACTCCAAATGCAGCGTTATTCATATATGAAATAGAAGTCAGGTAGTTATTTTCTTTATCAGCGAGACTTTTTCCTTCCATAACGGTCCCCGGTGTGATCAATTGTACAACTTCACGTTTAACAACCCCTTTTGCTGCTTTTGGGTCCTCCGTTTGTTCACAGATTGCCACCTTAAAGCCTCGGTCTACTAATGTTTCTATATAGGATTGCGCAGAATGATACGGGACTCCACACATCGGAATCTTTTGATCTCCTCCGCCGTTTTTTGCTGTTAATGTTATCTCAAGTTCTTTTGATGCCTTAATCGCATCGTCAAAGAACATTTCATAAAAATCGCCAAGGCGGAAAAACAAGAATGCATCTTGATAATCTGCCTTTATGCTCAAGTATTGTTGAATCATAGGTGTATAGGTTGCTACTGCCATTTTCCCAAAACCTTTCTTTCAGTCAAATATATAGAAGTATTATATCATAGGAGCCAAGCTGTTCTAACAACAAAAAAACTAGAGAGTTTTCTCTCTAGTTGCTTAAGACCTACTGCCTTTGCTCTGTTTCCTGCCTGATTCATAGGAACTGGACTCTTCACTGGATGATTCGCTGTGATCAAGGAAATCAGGATTGATTTCTGCTAATTCATCATCGTCTACATCTAGTTCCCAGCTTTCCTCTTCACTGCATGCATTTTCCCTTACTGCAACACACACTTTTGTTTCACCGATAATTTCCACTAAAAATTCACGTTCGACATGAACAGAGATTTTTTCACCATCTGGAGTGATTAGGCATTCAATGCAATTGGGCTGCTGCACAACTTTTGCAATAACTTCATTATCATCGTAAACGTTTTGATCCCGATATTTCAACTTGATAATATCTTTATAAGGCACCTTTTCTGTTCTAACCTCTGTTTTTGTATTATTGGAGAATGAATACCAAACATTGATATCATAGTACCCTGCGATTTCAACTTTTTTACCTTGTTTCCTGGCTTCATACGTATGATTAATAATCCAGCAGCCCAGTATACTGGTAGGATCATGATCCGGGCAAACCGTATGATTTGCCTTGGTAAACTTCCGTCCCTTTGCCACTACTGCCTTTGTAATAATTTCTCTATATTGTGACATTCAAGGTTACCCTCCTCAACCATTTTCATTTCATCCTATGCGTGATAAATGTCTAGTGTGCAAATTAATTATCAGTTCAACAAGGATTGCATGCTACAGTTTATGCCCATGCTGAAGAAAGGTGACCTTGATTTAAAAATTGGAGCAAGTTGTGCGCTATTCTTCTATATAAAATGAAAAAAGAGAATCTTGTCTTATTCTTAAGATTCTCTTTCTTCTCTTATATTGTTTTGTTTGCTGATCTTTTGTACATATATTGCTGCCACTGAAAACGGATAAAACAGCCAACACAGAATCCAAGTATAGCGACAAATGATGCAACCGCGACTAAACCTGTAAATAGATAGGCTGCCACATTCCATCCAAGCAGAAAACTAATTAAACCGCCAGCAAGGCAAATAACGGCGATCCATTGATTAAATTGTTGCTGGGCCCATTCTTCCGGAATATATTCAGAAGGTTTTTTTCGTAAAAACAATTTTCCGGCTTGCATAATTGGATTAAAACCCATTAATAAACCCATAATTCCTGCAATTAAAGGGAGGGCTAAGATCCATTCATTTCCTGTTACCCATGTAGCGACAACACTAAGAAAAATCACCCATTGATTCAAACGAACCAGCGGTCTTGGAACCGTGCGAACAGCCTCCGTCATTATATCAAACCTTTCCCATTTGTTTTATAAGTTATATTTCATCTTACTCGGAATCACCCTCATTTGAAAGGAAAACCATTCCTGAAAACTTATTATTTATATGGATACAACCAACCTTTGGTATCAACTGGAAAATTAGAGAGCATCAAAAATCCAAACAATGCTTAATTTACTAAATACCTTTTGGTCAAAGAGGAAGGATTTTTGAATCCCCACAAAAAGAAAGAATAAAAAAAACGCACTTTAATTCCCTTATTGAGAATGTCCTGAATACCTTTCAAACTATCAAACAAACTCATGCCACCAATGGGATTTACCTTTATCTTCAAACTAGTTTTCTATCAGAAATACAAACGCTATTTATAATAATTTTAAACAAATAAATGTTTTTAATTGATAAAAAGAAAAAAAGTAACTATAATAGGTTTATCTTACGAAAAAGGGTGGTATAACTAATGTCCAAAAAATTAACAACTAGTTGGGGAGCTCCTGTTGGAGATAACCAGAATTCCATTACAGCTGGAAGACGCGGACCAACTTTAATTCAAGATGTTCACTTATTAGAAAAATTAGCTCACTTTAACAGAGAACGTGTACCTGAGCGTGTCGTACATGCAAAAGGTGGCGGAGCACATGGTTATTTCGAAGTTACAAATGATCTAACTGAATATACTAAAGCTGCTTTCCTATCTGAAGTTGGGAAAAAAACTCCATTGTTCACTCGTTTTTCAACAGTAGCAGGTGAACTTGGTTCTGCTGATACTTTGCGTGACCCACGTGGATTCGCAGTTAAAATTTATACTGAAGAAGGCAACTATGACATCGTTGGTAACAACACTCCTGTCTTCTTTATCCGTGATGCGATTAAATTCCCAGATTTTATACATACACAAAAAAGGAATCCGCAAACACATTTGAAAAACCCTGATGCAGTTTGGGATTTCTGGTCTCTTTCACCTGAAGCATTGCACCAAATTACCATCCTAATGTCTGACCGCGGGATCCCTGCTACTTGGCGTCATATGCACGGATTTGGAAGCCACACATTCAAATGGACGAATGCTGAAGGCAAATCCGTATGGGTTAAATATCACTGGAAAACAGAACAAGGAATTAAAAATCTAGCTACTGACTTAGCTGCTGAGCTTGCTGGTACAAACCCAGACTACCATATTGAAGATTTATTCAATGCGATTGATGCTGGAGATTACCCTGCTTGGAAATTATGCGTACAAATCATGCCGCTTGAAGATGCCAATACGTATCGTTTCGATCCATTCGATGTAACTAAAGTTTGGTCTCAAAAAGATTATCCTTTAATCGAAGTTGGACGTATGGTATTAGATAGAAACCCAGAAAACTATTTTGCTGAAGTAGAGCAAGCTACGTTCTCTCCTGGTAATTTTGTTCCTGGTATTGATGTATCACCAGATAAATTATTACAAGGCCGTTTATTCGCCTATGCAGATGCTCACCGTTACCGCGTAGGAGCAAACCATAATCACTTGCCAGTCAACCGTCCTAAAACAGAAGTGAATAACTACCAACGTGACGGACAAATGAACCCAAGTGTTAATGGCGGCTCATCTGTATATTACGAGCCAAACAGCTTTGGAGGACCGAAAGAATCTCCTGAAGATCAACAAGCTACTTTTGAAGTAGAAGGTTATGCTGCAAGCACTGCTTATGATAGAGATGATTTCTACACACAAGCTGGTGACCTATATAGATTGTTAAGCAGCGAAGAACGCGCTAACTTAGTTAACAACATTGTTGGTGCTATGCAAGGGGTATCTATACCTGAAATTATCGAACGTCAAATTCAGCACTTCTACAAAGCTGATCCTGAATACGGAACACTAGTAGCTGCTGGATTAGGCCTAACAGTAACTGAAGAAGTTTAATAGATTTATAGATTTATCATTTTAACTATTGAAATTCTCAATTATATTCTCATATTCTCAATTAAAAAGAGGTACTGCGACATGCAGTACCTCTTTTATATACCTTTTTTCAGGTATTAATTTACTAATTGATATATGGTTATAGAAAGGAAACACCCCTACTGCCTATTCAACTAACTTTCGAAAAAAGGGACGATTATTCAATCAATTCGAGCGTTCATGACTAGCCCCCGCCCTCCTATTAGCATTTTAAGTTATTTAACAATCTTTACCATCTGCCTAATAGCTCCTAAGTGGTATGCGGCATGGGCTAACGCCCCTAAGAGGTTAGTAGTCATTGAAGAATTAAAATTATGCTCCTCAGTAATGTATTTAGTTATCTTCATGTACTCATGATGAAGTCCATTCTTTATTTGCTCCCATTCATCTTTTGTCACCACTCCAATTTTCCAACTCTCATCCCAATTAAGATTCTCCGTCTTACCCTCTAATGATTGGTTATTGGCCCATAAGTGGTAACGTGTATGATCCGTATGGGCGGCAATTGTCACACCTTCCACTAGTACGGACGCTTCCTCAGAGCTTAAAGAATCAATAGTTCCGAACAATCCGCTCCCAGGCTTTGATTCAGTAAACCAACTCCCATTTCCTTTTGGCCCTTCAAATGTTTCACTTAATAAGATCTTAATTCCTTCATTATTCATGTCTTCACCCTTCCTATTCATCATTTCATTATAGTCACTATTCCTATTCTTCAGAATTAAATTAAGAAGTAAATCATTCATGTTCTTATAATTGTCCCTTTGATGGCTAAGCAATAGTTTTTAGCCAGATTAAGACGCGAATGAAATGAAATGGTTCAAACCAGCTAATCAAAAAGAGCGCGATAAAAAATGAACTAAGTGAAACAAATTTTAAAATTCCTTTTTCTTGTTTAAAAAACGCCACAAAACTAAAGACAATCCCAATCAAACAAGAAAAAATCCCCAAAAGAAAGGTCATTTCAATATGATTCTCTAATCTCCCCGCTAAACCGATTAATACCAGTCCCACTAACACGAAGCCCATTGACGATAAACTGAATTTTCTCACCATCACACCTCCAATATAACTTTAACACCACTAGGTATAATCTGTTTTAGGCCTAACTTGATATATAGAGGGTCGATCCCTTAACCATAAAGGAATCTTATAATGGATAATAACGTAAATGACTGCTAAATAAATAGTTCTAAATAACCATTTATCTGAAAATTACGTCGATTCCCCCAAAAACTATTTATAATCAGATATAAGACCAATCTCTTGGTCATATCAAATAAAAAGGGGCGCGATTTATGAAGTTACGATTGAAGTTTTTCCGTCTATTTGCCGTTGTCACAATGGCTGCCACGCTGGCTGGAACATTAGTTGTTCCGAATGTGGATGCAAAGGCAGCTAACCGGCAGAGTGAAGCTCATTTTATTCAGGAACTAGGTGTTTCGTCTCAAAGTGATAAGAAACAGGAATCCTTAACCCGAATTGATGCGGCAAATCTGATGGCGCGTGCATTAAAGCTTGATTACCAAATAGCACCAAAGACAGGTTTTACGGATGTGCCAAAATCGTCCCAAAAAGCTGTAAGCTCGCTATTCCATGCTGGAATCCTTGAAGCGAAAAGCAAGAATAAGTTCGGCAGTCACGAGACTTTAACTCGCGGCGAACTTTCAGTTTGGATTGCCAAGGCTTTTGATTTAAAAGGTAGCACAGAAACAGTCTTCACTGATGTACCTAAGAAACACCGAGAAAGAATTGGTTCTATCGTTCTCTATGGCATCGCTGAAAGCATTTCTGCTACAGAATTTGGCTATAGCCAAAAGGTTAGCCTATCTGAATTTATTACCATGCTGCAACTAGCATTAAAAGCTCCTGATTATCAATTACGTGTCCTTCATGTCAACGATACGCACGCCAACATTGAAAATACACCTCGGCAACTAACCGCAATCAATCAACATCGCAATGGAAATACTAATAATCTTCTTCTCCATGCCGGCGATGTGTTCTCTGGCACCCTTTATTTCAATGAATTTAAGGGGCTAGCCGATTTAGAATTGATGAATCTCGCCGAATTCGATGCGTTTACCTTCGGCAACCATGAATTTGACCTTGGGACTGAGACCTTGCTACCATTTGTACAAAATGCCAAATTCCCATTTGTAAGTGCGAATGTTAATTTCAGCAAGGATACCCTCATGAAGAATCTTCAAAATAACGCATATACCGGAAAACCTCATGATGGAAAAATCTATGACGGTATCATCAAGAATATTAATGGTGAGAAAGTCGGCATTTTCGGTTTAACAACAGCTGAGACTACCAGTATTTCAAGTCCCGGTGATGTTAGGTTTGAAGAGTATATCGCTTCAGCAAAAGCATCTGTGAAAGCATTCAAGAAACAAGGGGTTGATAAAATTATTGCCCTTACCCATATTGGCTACAATGATGGCGGCGGTGACAATGATCTCGAGCTGGCCAATCAAGTCGAAGGTATCGACATCATTGTCGGAGGCCATTCACATTCACAGCTGGATCAGCCAGTCGTTGTGGATAAATTCAAAGAGCCAACTATTATCGTCCAAGCAAACGAGTATTCCAAATATCTAGGGGAGCTGGATGTAAGCTTTGATAAAAAAGGAAAAGTCATTGCCTATGAAGGGGAGCTGATAAGCATTGAAGCCAAGAATGCGGATGGTTCTTATGTCTTTACCGAAAACCCGGCAGCAGCTCAAATTCTAGCGGAGTACAAGCCTGTTGTGGACGCAAAGAAAAAGCAAGTTGTCGGCACAACAAGCGTTGACCTAATTGGGGGCAATCCTGCTGCAAGAACTGGCGAAACAAATCTTGGCAACTTGATTGCTGATGGGATGCTTGACAAGGCAAAAGCTATTAACCCAAATACAGTAATTGCCCTCCAAAATGGCGGCGGTATCCGGACAACCTTAAAGGCTGGACCAATCACATTAGCGGACGTGATGACAGTCCTCCCATTCAGTAACGCACTTGCAATCATGGAAATTAGCGGAACTGAATTGAAAACAGCACTTGAACATAGCGTTAGTGCAGCTCCAAGCGCTAGTGGCGGTTACCTGCAGGTTGCAGGCATGCACTTTACCTATGACAGCTCTAAACCAGTAGGCGCACGCGTCCAATCAGTAGAAATACTCCAAGATGGAGAATATACACCACTCTCTGATACAGAAATCTACTTCGCTGCCACGAACATCTTCACCGCTAAAGGCGGAGATGGCTTTTCCGTCTTCGCAGATATTTACGCGGATGGCCGTGTGAGCGAACCAGGCTTCGTTGATTGGGAGATCTTCTCCGATTACATCCAATCCTTCCCTGAACAAACTGTATCACCTAATGTTGAAGGCAGGATTATGGATGTAACTAATTAAAATTAGAGTTCCAGATAAACAGACTAAAGGCATCAGTGTTTGACTGATGCCTTTTTCTATAACTATTACAGCAAATCAGTTAACCTGAAGCTGCAATTCTAAAGAAATGAATTTTACGAAAGAACAGGCCTATTACCTTTCCTTTCTTCTGTTTTACACGCCCTAAAATAGATTTCAACTCTAACTTTTCGAGGTCACTATCTTTCCACTTCTTTTTAAATGAATTTTATTCCATATTGGTAATTAAGACTTCTATTTATCATCTTTAAAACGAGGGGGAAAGCTGGTAAACTAGTCATTTTTCTTCCATCTAGTTTTCATACTATATCCTTTAATTTATTCTCTCCTGGTTCTTTTTCCAACTATTTTATTCATCCTTCAAGGAAATGAGAGTCATTTTACTTTTTATGGTATTATATACAAAAGTATATTCTACTAAAGAGTGGCTCACAGTAAACAGTGCTCTATTATCAAAAAATACAGGGAGGAATTTATGGAATTCAGAGGTCCGAGTGTTTATGAAGAAAAAGAGTTTTTTTCAAAATATATGAAAAGAAGAGCTAGAGAAGATAGTCCTAATAATGCTATTGAAACCCCGATTATTTTTGATCTGATAGGCGATTTTCAAAATAATAACCTTTTGGACTTAGGTTGCGGTGAAGCTTCTTTTGGCAAGGAATTATTAGAACGAGGTGCAGCTACTTACACTGGGATTGATGGTTCTGAACAAATGGTGGAAGTTGCAAAAAAGAATCTAGCAGGTGTTAATGGACACGTGTATCATCATACAATGGAGTCTTATCCTTTCGCAGAAGCAAAGTTTGATATTGTGACCTCAAGATTTGCAATACATTATCTATCTGATATTCACACTCTCTTTCAAAACGTCCATTTGTCTTTGGAAGATGGCGGTAAGTTTGTTTTCAGTGTCCAACACCCTATTATTACAGCTTCTTTTCAAAGTAAAGCAACTGGTGATAGACGTGGAAACTGGATTGTAGATGACTATTTTCTTGATGGAGAAAGAAAAGAACCTTGGATTGATCAAGTAGTGGTAAAATATCACCGGACAGTTGAACAATATTTTAGCGCTCTAATCCGTGCTGGATTTTCAGTGACCGATTTACGAGAAGGTCAGCCTGTGCGTGAAAACTTCACCGATGAAAAAGAATATAATAGAAGACTCAGAATTCCAGTTGTATTAGCGTTTTCTTGTACAAAACTATAATGAATTAGTAAACAGGATTACCGGTATACCGTTTTTACTCCGAAGTTTTATACTATAGCTATTCCACATAATACGTGACTTTTACCTCTCTCTCTACAATATTTAATGCGAAATGACTTTAAAAAGACTTACATAAAAAAAAAGCTTCCACTCTACTTTCTGGTGGAAGCTTCTTCTCAGATTCTTGTACTATTCCCTTTTAATTATTCAATTTCAGAAGAATTCCAGTTTAGGAATGTCTTTTGGACAATAGATTGAACCTCTTTGCCGCCTCCATTATTTTGCACATCTTCTATTAATAGAGACATAACAGCTTTTGGATTTTTTTGATCATAGGCTACAAATAGTCCGTTTTCCATGCCTTTTTCATCCTGTGTCTTTTTCAGTTCAGCTGTCCCTGTCTTACCAGCCAATTCTAATTTAGGTGTATTGGCGGCTTTACCGGTACCACTTGTAACAACTTTTCTCAAATCAGTTTGCAATGTCTTAGCTTGTTCCTTCGTTAGAAAAGAATCATGCCAAATAGCTGATTCAGTATCAAGATAAAGACGAGGCTTCATTAATTTCCCATCATTTACAATCGTTCCATAGATGCTGGACAAATGCACTGCACTCATCAATACTTCTCCTTGTCCATAGCCTGTATCTGCTAATAGCTTACTGCTTTCCAAGTTACCGTTATTCGAATATTGTGAGGCCCTAATCGGATATTCGAGCGGAAATTTTTCTTCGCCAATCCCTAATTGCTTAAACCCATTAATTAAATCCTTCTCACCAATTGATAGGGCAGTTTGAGCAAAATAGATATTATCGGATATTTGCAATGCGGTCTGCAAATTAACAGGATGTCCTGGATCGCTTACCCTTGTAATTGAAGCAGTTCCCCACTCTTTTCCCTTGGACCATTTCAATCCTTTGATATCCAATTTTTTATTCGGATCAAGCTTACCAGTGCTTAATCCGATTGCTGCGATAATCGGCTTAATCGTTGAGCCTGGTGAATAGGTTGCAGCAAATCGATTCAGCAGCGGTTGTTTCTTATCCTTTTCCAGCTGACTATACTTCTCTGAGCTGATCCCAAGCACAAAATCATTTGGATTGAACGATGGGGAACTTACAAGCGCCAATACATCACCCGTGTTGGGTTGAACCGCTGCAAAGGTACCCGCGGCTCCCTTCATATTTTGAAAGGCCAGCTTTTGCAATTCAGCATCTATTAGCAGTCTATAGTTTTCCCCATCCTGAGCTTCTGTTTCCGCAATCACCACAGGATCTTCTTCACGATCAATATAAATGGTATACCCATCTTTCGGTCGAAGTTTATCCTCTAATAATTGCTCCAGCCCCCTTTTGCCAATTACACTGTCATTCGAATAGCCCTTATCTTTATTTTTCTCCAGCTCTTCTGCAGTAATGGTTCCGACATAACCTGTTAAATGAGCTGCACTGTCTTTATAAGGATATTCCCGAATCTCCTTCTCTTGGAAACTGACACCATCAAAGGCTTTTATCTTTTCAATTAGTTCTTTTTGGTTATTTTGTATTGTTTTGATTGGTACAAAATAACTCGGTTGTACCCAGCTCTGATTTAGCTGCTTATCAATATAATCATCACTGAGATTCAATAAATTGGTTAACTCAGCTTTTTTAGATTCATCAAAATTCTCCGGAACAATTCCTACAGTTTGGGCAACGCCATTTATAGCAAGTCCATTTCCGTTGCGATCGAGAATTTCTCCCCTTTTGCCAGTGGTATGTTTAATACCGATCTTATCATCCGGTTTTAGTTCTGGGAAAATATATGTTGTATCCCAATCAACATACCAATTTTCTTCCTTATCTTTTGTTTCAAGCTTCATGGTTACTTCTTTTTCAAATTCAATTGGACCTGCAAGCGAATTCATTTTAACCTGAATCGGAAGCGCTATGCTCTTCTGATCCTTCAAATCTTTCTCATCTTTGAAAGTACCTTTTACAGATAAATCCGAAATTTCTAAATCCTTATATACCTTTTCATACCGATTAACATATTGTTCTTTCTTAAACTTATCTTTTGCTGAGACTGTCACATAATCTGAATACATTTTTTCAAATTTTTGTTCGTTCCAAAGCTCTATGTATTCATTTAATCGTTCTTCCGGACTGGAAATGTCATTACAACCACCGAGGAGAACAACCAGTAAAAATATACCTATACTTCCCCATATCGTTTTTTTACTCTTCAATGCTTTGCCCCCTTTCACATACATTCTTATTATACTAAACTAATCAATTGTTTTCACAATGATTTATCCGAGAATCATCTTATGGTACATAAAAAACCTTTTCATTTAACGAAAGATGTCAAATAAAAAGGCTATTATAGACGTTTATCATTTTTGAAGCTTACTCCCAGGATTATATTTATATTTTTTTATCAATTTAATAAAATCAGGCAATGTTTTACATATATGAGTAGGCTTTGTTTGATACGTTATAGGTTGAACCGTACTAAACCATTGAGCTGCAATCGTTGTTACTTTTGCCGCAGACCCTGCCTCGATATCAACTTGGCTATCTCCAACAAATAATGCCTGAGAAGGTTCATTGTGGAGTAACTTTAATGCTTTTTGGATTCCCTCCGGACTGGGTTTATTTTCTTTCACTTCATCTCCGGAAATGGTCACATCAAAATAATCATATAGATTCAAAGTCTCTAATGATAAGGTTAAAGACCTTCTGCTTTTTCCTGTAATAATACCAAGATTAACATCCATATCCTTTAAAACATCCAGCATTTCCTGAATTTCTGTTAAGCATTCAAACTCCCGATTATGCCCTTTTTCGTATTGATCATAAAAATCTTCTATAGCATCCTCTATTTTTCCCTTGTTTCGCAGATGTTTTCTTATAATAAAATCCTCATTTGGACCAAATAATTCAATAATCTCTTCATTCGTTATATTTCTTTGATCATATTTATTAAATACATACCTAAATGCATCAAAACATACAGGTAAAGTATCGGCAATGGTTCCATCAAAGTCAAAAAGAACGGTTTGGAGACTCATAGTGCCACTTCCTCTCTGTATTAACCCTCTTATAGTTTATTACCCATTTAGCATCGTTGTTAATACAAATTTGGATAAAGTAAGGAAAGTTATATATGTAAGCGCTTTAATTTAAGTGGTCACAAATATCATCTCGCTTTATTGATTCATATCCCTTTATTCATTATATTCATAAGCTGTGTATATCTTTCTGACTTCATTAACTGGGATATGAAAAGAATCGCTTGCCATCTTCAATAATCGTTCTTCAACATCTGCCTGATTATAATTTGGAGCTGTACTAAGATGTGCTATCGCTTTCTCTATATACGTATGTACTGTTTTCTGGTCAATCACGCTCTCAATATTTGCTTGGTGGTTATTATTCAAGAATAAATCTGGAGCACCGCAGCCTGATATGACTAATATGGCACTAATTCCAATTAACTGTTTTTTCATATTATGGACCTCCTTTCCACCTATCTACTTCTAGTATAAAAGACTTACAGATGGAAGGGATAGTCTGTTTTCAAAATTGTCATATTTTGATATTTTCTATATATACCTTTTTTGATTTACACTTCTCTAGCCAATGCCCTTTCTGTAGGTTGATGCAAAGGTCTTCGAACCGGCTAGTAATTCTCACCCAGCGAATTATAGTTAAGCAAGAAATATCCCTAAAACGAACGGTCATTGGGCCCTCCTTTTTCACACTCCAATCACTTAAACCACAAACTACCAATTACGTAGAAATCTATTTCTAGTAAGGATTAATTATAGAGGAAATTAGCTTCCTATTATTTACAACCCAATTTATTTCCATCTTTTTATATAATGAAATTTGTATCAAAAATTTATAAGGAGAGGAAAGATGAAGAAAAAAATTATAGCCGTTGCACTCACAACCACTTTATTGCTCCCTACAGCCTCTGCTTTTGCAGACTACCAATATACGGTTGTATCTGGGGATACTTTATGGAAAATTGCAGTCAAAACAGAGACAGGGATCAGTGAACTAATTGCTGCGAATACGCAAATCTCAAATATTAACCTCATTTATCCCGGACAAAAGATTACTATACCTACCCAGGATGATATAAAAGCATACGAGCAAGAAGTCATCAGACTCGTTAATGCTGAAAGAACTAAACAAGGTTTAAAAGAATTACAATATGATTGGGAGCTTGCCAGAGTTGCAAGATACAAGTCAGAAGATATGAGGGATAATAAATACTTTAGCCATACTAGTCCTGTGTATGGTTCACCATTTGATATGATTAAGAACTTTGGCATCAGCTATAAAGCAGCTGCGGAAAATATCGCCAAAGGACAAACGACTCCAGAACAGGTCGTAAAATCGTGGATGAATAGCTCCGGTCACAGAGCGAATATATTGAGTACAAAGTATACTCATATTGGCGTAGGTTATGCTAAAGACGGTCACATTTGGACTCAACAATTTATATCTAAGTAAAAAAAGAAAGCCTCACGGCTTTCTTTTTTTAATCAAATAAGCAACCTTTTTTAGCAGGATTGATTTAATGCTGATCCATTATAATGATTTGTTGATGACTAATTTCCTCACTAATAAGTCTCTACACTTTGTAAATGAATGATCGCCAGCTCTTTTTCTTACAAAGCTTCTATTGCCTCCGCAACTGCCGTGCACACGATATCTGCTTCTTCCTTAGTTATACACAATGGCGGTGCCAGGGTAAGAACATTATTAAAGCCTGCGACCGTTGCCCCGTTTTTGCCAATCAGCACACCTTTTTCTTTACACCCGGCAATAACTTGATTGACTGCATTTATCTCCAGTGGAGATTTTGTCTCCTTATCCGTAACAAGCTCGATTCCAATAAGGAGCCCCTTTCCGCGGATATTTCCGACAAAAGAGTGATTGCCAATCGACTTTTCAAGACACTCCTTCATATATTCTCCAAGTATTTTTGAATTTTCATATAATCCTTCTTGTTCCATGATTTCGAGATTTTTTAAAGCAAGTGCACAAGCCGCTGGGTTTCCGCCAAAAGTATTTACATGTCGGAAATAATCGTATTCCTCCACGCCCTGGAAGGCTTCATAGATTTCTCTTTTTACTGCTGTCGCTGATAATGGAAGATACCCACTTGTAATTCCTTTTGCCATCGTGACAATATCGGGCTTCACGCCGTAATTCATAAATCCAAACGGTTCACCTGTCCTTCCAAATCCACAAATCACCTCATCGGCAATTAATAAAGCCCCATGTTTATCACAGAGTTCGCGGACACCGGCCATATACCCTTCTGGCGGCATGAGCACTCCTCCACCCGTAATGATTGGCTCCATAATAACCCCGGCGATTGTCTCACTTAATTCCCACGTCATTACCTGGTCCATATCCTTTACCGATTGCAGTTCTTGCGACTGGCTGTCATCTTCTTCCGGGCCTCGGTACGAGTCAGGCGGAGCTACGTGAATAAATCCCGGTGCGAGCGGTTCATACTTATATTTACGCTGGGCTTGTCCTGTTGCCGCAAGTGCACCCATTGAATTGCCGTGGTAGGAGCGATAACGTGAGATGAATTTATAGCGGGAATGCTCCCCCTTTTGGGCATGATATTGCCTCGCTATTTTAAAAGCAGCTTCATTTGCTTCAGACCCACTGTTAGAAAAGAAAACAACATAGTCGCCGCCAAGCATATTATTAAGCTTTTCAGCAAGTTCAATGGCAGGAGGATGGCTTTGGCTCAGTGGGAAATAAGCCAATTTCTTTAATTGTTCATAGGCCGTCTCGGCGAGTTCCTCACGGCCATATCCGATATTGACACACCAAAGGCCTGCCATCGCATCAATCAATCGGTTGCCATTTGCGTCTGTGACCCAGCATCCTTTCGCCTGCTCGGCAATCATGGTTGCGTCCGGATTATATGGTTTCATGGAATGCCATACATACTCCTTATCCTTTGTCAGTAAATCTGTCTCTTCCTTAACCTCTCCCATTGCTATCTGTCTCCCCCTTTCATTAATAATCAAATCTGGACGTAATCATTTTCTTGCGTGTATAGAAATTAACTCCGTCTTTGCCGTTCACATGAAGGTCTCCATAAAAGGAATCCTTCCAACCGGAGAAAGGAAAAAAGGCCATCGTAGCCGGAACACCGACATTAATTCCTAGCATTCCCGCATCCGCTTCTTCTCGGAACTGCCTAACTGCACGGGCATCTTTCGTATAAATTGTTGCCCCATTGCCATATTTAGACTTTTTGATAAACTCTAGAGCCTCATCTAGTGAATCAGCACGGAGCAGACTTAGGATAGGACCGAACATTTCTTCCTTAGCAACTGTCATTTCAGGCTTCACATGATCAAATATAGTTGGTCCTAAGAAATAGCCTTCCCTTTCCAATTCCACTTCGCTTCTGCCGTCCCGAATTAAATCTGCCCCCTCTTTCAAGCCTTTTTCAATATAACCTAAAAGTTTCTTCCGTTGCTCTTCTCTAATAACAGGAGTTAATAAGACATCTTCATCCATTCCATTTCCGATCGTCAGCTCATCTGCCTGTCTTTTCAGCTCCTCGGTAAATGCCTGCCCCTCACCAACAATGACAACCGCGCTGCAAGCCATGCAACGCTGACCAGCACTACCGAAGGAAGAGCTGATGATATTCCCGGCTGCCTTTTTCACATCTGCATCGGGCATTACAATATGATGATTTTTTGCACCGGAGAGAGCCTGTACTCTTTTCCCATTCGCTGCAGCACGGCTATACACATATTTCGCGACCGGCTGTGAGCCGACAAAGGAAATTGCTTTTACATCTGGATGATCAAGCAGCCCATTCACAACATCATGTGCACCATGCACAACATTCAGCACACCTTTCGGGGCACCTGCTGCTGTAAATAGTTCTGCCAGCTTATTCGCAAGCAGCGGTGTCCGCTCCGACGGTTTGAGAATAAATGTATTGCCACAAGCAATCGCAAGCGGGAACATCCAGAGAGGAACCATCATCGGAAAATTAAAGGGGGCAATGCCACCGACTACCCCATGCGGATAACGGTACATTTCCGAATCAATATCCTCTGCAATATTCGACAAGGTTTCACCCATCATTAAAGTCGGAGCCCCAGCAGCGAATTCGACACACTCAATTCCTCGCTGAACCTCCCCATATGCTTCTTTGTAGGCCTTTCCATTTTCTTTTACTACAAGCCTTGCAAGCTCTTCATGATGTTCCGTTAAGAGATAGTGATATTTATAAAGAATACGGGCACGCTTAGGAACAGGTACATTCCTCCATTTCTTAAAAGCAACACTTGCTACTTGCACCGCATTATCTACATCTTCAAGAGTAGAAAGGGGAACTCGAGCGAGCACCTCACCTGTTGCCGGATTTGGAACATCCAATGTATCAGCGGCTTTTGCGTCCACCCACTCACCATTTATGTAATTCTTCAATACCTGTGTTTCCTCTTTGATCATCGACATATTTGCTTCCTCCCATTAGTTCGTATTTAAACAAAAGTCTTTCGCCAGATCATTATGCCCAGCATGTTCGCATTCATCAGACGTTCTGCATATCAAGGATTGCTTCGAGAAGAACATTTACCCCTTTTTCGCAATCCTCCCAGGATGTTAGCTCCACTTCAGTATGACTTTTTCCATTCACACTTGGGACAAACACCATCGCAGTAGGAATATAGGAAGCTATGAACTGAGCGTCATGTCCTGCTCCACTAACCATTTCCTTATACGAATAGCCTAATGTCTCCGCTGCTTTTGTGAGCTGTTTGCATAGTTCCTCACTAAAAAACACGGTTTCTCTTCCCCATAGTTTCCTAATCTCTACGCGGCATTCTTTCAGTTGATAGGAGTCCTTAATCTTCCGAATCGTCTCCTCAACCTTCTTGATCACTTTGGGATCTTGATGTCTCGCCTCTAAGGAAAAGACTGCCTTCTCAGGTATGACGGTATGAATATTGGGCCAGACATTCATGCGTCCAACTGTATAGACCAATTCAGCATCCAAATCACTTAATTGGCTGCGTATTTCACTGATAATATCATTGGCAGTGAATAAGGCATCCTCTCTCATCGACATTGGAGTTGTTCCTGCATGATCTGATTCCCCGCTAATCTCCCACTCATAACAAACCATCCCAACGACACACCCAACGATTCCAACGGACAGAGATTCCTGTTCCAAAATCGGACCTTGCTCAATATGAAGCTCTAAAAAGGCCGTTCCCTCTTTTAGTCTGTTTTCCTCATCTCCTGCATAGCCTATCGATTTCAAGGCTTCCTTAAAGGTAATTCCATCCGCATCCTTTTTTTGAAGCATGGTATCTTTGTCAAATTTTCCCGACAGTATACCAGATGACATCATGGAAGGTTCAAAACGAGCTCCCTCCTCATTCGTAAAGTTAACAATGGTAATTGGTACGCGGGGCGTTATTTTATTTTCGAGTAGTGTTCTGACCACCTCTAGTCCGGCCGCAACCCCTAAAACCCCGTCAAATCTTCCTCCCTTTTTTACAGAATCAAGATGCGATCCAATCAGGATAGGTGGTTTATCTTCTTTGCCCTTTAAGGTAGCGTATATATTTCCTAGGTCATCATGCTTGACCTCAAGGCCTAGCTCAACACAGCAATCCCGCAAATAATCTCTGGCAGCTCGGTCCTCCTCTGATAAGGCCAATCTTGTCACTCCGTTATTGTCGGTATGGCCAAATTGCGCAAAAGCTTCTAGCGATTCCTTTAAGCGTTTCCCGTTGATTAATAGTTTTTGACTTTCCACTAACCACTCACTCTCCTTTTTATAAATGGCTAAATCTTATTCTTCAAGGAGGCCTGCTGTTCGATCAGCTTGACGGAGAAATATTTTCTCGCATCCGGTGAAGTGACATGAAGAATATGCTTTTCATATGGATCTTGCATGCGCTCCTGACTACTGAATTCTACATAGGCACCATTCAAATTTTCCATGATAGACTTGATGATATAGCCCTGTTCAAGGAAAGTATCTATTCGCTTCTTCTCTTCTAAGTACTGCGTGTAATCTGACATAAGAGATAGCCTCCTTCTAAATTTGCTCAGAAATTGTTTCTGTCTTAAGTAATCCGGCTGTCTCATTCTCGTCAATCTCCCAATCTCTCCCGGCTGTAAGACCTAAATATTTTTCATCACTCGGATCAATCAGCTCTGCCTGAGGATACTTCGCAAACCACCAGTACCTGGCCAGAATATAATAGAGTGCGCCTCCAACAATGAAGCCGACAAGCGAAGAATAAGCTGACAACAGATTTGCCGCTGTTCCTCCTACAACCCAGGAGATAAATCCAGCCATATTAACGCCTTTCCAATAATGAAACTGACCGTTCAATTCATAAAGGTCCTTAACATGAACCCTGCGTTTCCGAAGTAAATAATAATCTGCGAATAGGATGCCGACAATGGAACTCAAAATCCCACCGATAATCAATAGAACTGAATTCAAAACATCAAAAAGGCTCCAAGGCTGCGCGATGATTCCGATAATACCCGCAATTACGACACCAACCCAAAATGGCACTTTCGGTCCTCCTACATTCGAGAAAATGGTCGCTGCCGGAATGACATTCGCGGACGTATTAGTCGACCACTGCGCCAATACAATCATCAACAATAGGATGCCGAGCACAATTCCACTTGCCGATTCTTGAAGTGCAACAATTGGATCAGATGTGCCGACTGCTATATACGCGACAGCTCCAATGACAATCATAAGGGTATTGAAAATAGGCATCACAATCAGGCTTCCGAATAATTGCGTCTTATTGCGTTTAAACCAACTTCTCTCGTTCTTAGGCGCTTTAAAAAACCTTGAGAGGGTTGGCATATCAGCAGCAAGCGTCGCCCAAAATCCCATATTGGCCATCACGACAATCATAAAAGCCGTAAAAGCGGAACCCCCTGCAGCCGGACTCTCCACCCATGACCAAATATCCCGCCCAGATGATTCAGCCTTATCAGCAAGGGTGATGTACATCCAGCAAGAGATTAGGATGATAACGGGTGCAGCCAAATCAGCAAACCGTTCAATGGACTTGATGCCCATCGCCGTGTTAACCAGCTGAAAGGCCGTGAACAAAAGAAAACAGAGAATCCAATTATCAAAACCAAACAGGAGATTTAACACGGAATTAATAGCTGTTGAGCCAAAATACGTATTGATTCCAAACCAGCAAGAGGCGGTAACTCCCCGTACAATGGATGGGATATGCGTTCCAATTGTCCCAAAAGGTGCTCTCATATAAACCGGAAAAGATAGACCATGTTCCACGCCGATGTCTCCAATGATTGTCATTAATATCCCAATAGCAATAGAACCGATAATCGTGGCCAGAATGACCATACCCAAAGGTAGGTTAACAATACCGCCTCCGCCTATAGCAAAGGCGGCGAGTACAATAGCCATCCCTACCCAAATAACAGCAAAACCGAACGGTCCTATTTTTCGATCTTCATACTTAATGGGAAGTAAATCGGGAGACTTCAAATAATTAGTCTTCTTTTCCATTCCGGCACACATCCTTATTATTATTTAGACAATATAGCTGTCTCCCTTGCCGTCAATGTTTCTTGATACTTAGCCCGCTTAATGTATTGGCCGGCTCCCGGTTTACCGACAAACTGTTTATCCTTAATGACGAATTCTCCTCTTGATAACACAGAGACAGGCTCACCTTTCACCTTCATTCCTTCAAATGGGTTGTAATCAACAGCCATGTGATGGGTTTCAGCAGATATAACCCGCTCCACATTCGGATCAAAGAGAACCACATCTGCATCTGCCCCAATGGCGATTGTCCCTTTTTTCGGATATAAGCCAAACAGCTTGGCTGCACGTGTGGAAACCAAATCAACAAATTGATTCAAGGTAATGCGGCCTTTATCAACTCCTTCTGAGTAAAGAATACTGACCCTATCTTCAATAAGCGGCCCGCCATTCGGTATTTTAGAAAAATCATTCTTGCCAATATTCTTTTGGCCGTTAAAATCAAAGGAACATTGGTCTGATCCGATTGTCTGCAATTGTCCTGTTTTCAGGGCATTCCAGAGCACATCCTGATTCCATTTCTCCCTTAGTGGAGGCGACCATACATATTTGGCCCCTTCAAAATCAGCTTTCTCCAGATAGCTTTGGTCAAGCACTAAATATTGCGGGCATGTTTCACCCCATATATTGATCCCGTTCGCTCTCGCCTCGGCAATCTTCTGCGCTGCTTCCGCACAGGAGACATGGACGACATATAATTGTGAATCTGCTAATCCCGTCAAAGTAGCGGCCCCTCCTGTTGCTTCTCCCTCTACTTCTGGCGGTCTAGTAAGCGCATGATAAATCGGATCGGTATTCCCTTCAGCGAGAGCCTTTTTCACGAGATAATCAATGACATCTCCATTTTCGGCGTGAACCATGACAAGTGCGCCAAGCTCCTTGCCGGCTATCAGCGTTTTAAAGAGCGTTTCATCATCCGCTTGGAATTGATTTTTATATGCCATAAAGACCTTAAAGGAGGTAATCCCTTCCTCCTTTGAAATCACCGGCAGCTCAGTCAGAACACGATCGGTCATTTCAACGATTTGAAGATGGAATCCATAATCAATAACTGCTTTATCTTCTGATTTTTCATGCCATGTTTTTACAGCATCCTTTAACGGTACTCCTTTAGAAGTTAGACAAAAATCGATGATTGTGGTCGTTCCTCCGAAAGCCGCCGCCTTCGTTCCACTTTCAAAATCATCCTTTGTGACCGTGCCTCCAAATGGCATGTCTAAGTGGGTGTGTGGGTCAATGCCTCCCGGAAAGATATAAGAACCCTTTGCATCAATAATCTCTGCATCACTCTCACCCAAATTCTTGCCAATTTGGGTGATGATCCCTTCATTGATTTCAATATCAGCTTCATACGTATCCGTCGCCGTTACAATAACGCCATTTTTAATAATCTTTTTCATCCTTATCTCCCCTTAGAATAGTATCTTACTTACTCCCTATTTCCCCATCACGCTTCCCTGAAGAGCTGCCTGCCGTTCATTCCAGGTCATCGGTGGCAAAGTGTTTGGTAACTCCAACATATCAATGGCACCTTCAGCCGGGCATACGATGGAACAAAGATTGCACCCTACACAGTCTTCCTCCCTGACCTGGACATAGCTCGCACCACTCGCATCCTTTAATAGATCAATGCACTGGTGAGAAGTGTCTTCACAGGCAATATGACATTTATTGCAATGTATACAATTTTCCTGATTAATACGGGCAACAACCTTATAATTAAGATCAAGATTTCCCCAGTCGGAATACTTGTTAACAGACTTCCCGACAAGCTCCATAACTGATCCAATCCCTTTGTCATCAAGATAGTTAGATAAGCCTTCGATCATGTCCTCAACAATGCTGAACCCATGATGCATCGCAGCTGTACATACTTGTACCCCTGTCGCTCCCATCAACATGAATTCAACAGCATCTTGCCATGTCGAGATCCCGCCAATCCCGGAGATAGGAACCATTATATGCGGATTGCGGGCACATTCACCTACCATATTCAGCGCGATTGGTTTAACAGCCGGTCCGCAATAACCACCATGAGCACCCTTTCCAGCCACATGTGGAATCGTATCCCAGGTATCAATATCGACCCCAGCCAGGCTATTAATGGTATTAATCATGCTGATAGCATCTGCTCCTCCATTGACTGCTGCTTCTGCTGTAGCGGTGATATCCGTAATATTAGGAGTCAATTTTACAATGACAGGTGTCTTAGCTACTTCCTTTGCCCAATAAGTTTGACGTTCGACAAGCTCTGGCACCTGCCCTGAGGCAGCGCCCATCCCCCTTTCAGCCATTCCATGAGGGCATCCGAAATTCAGTTCTAGACCATCTACTCCAACTTCCTCAACACGCTTCACTATCTCATGCCATTTCTCCTGCTTTGGCTCCACCATGAGTGAGGCAATAATGGCATGATTCGGAAAGCGCTTCTTCGTTTCGTAAATTTCCTTTAGGTTGACTTCAAGCGGGCGGTCCGTAATGAGCTCAATATTATTGAATCCAGCTACACGCTGTCCGTTAAAATGAACAGCGGCAAACCGTGACGATACATTTAAGATTGGGTCGCCAAGTGTTTTCCAAACGGCTCCTCCCCAACCAGCCTCAAACGCTCTTTGTACCTGATAGCCGGAATTGGTCGGCGGCGCAGAAGCCAGCCAGAATGGATTTGGTGATTTAATCCCCCCAAGATTTATCTTTAAATCTGCCATATCAAAAACCTCCCCTGTCTTTGCATGCTTTTCTTCCTTATAAAATCTGCGCTTCCTCCTCCATTGACGGTGACAATAAATGATGGATTCGATAAGCTGCTTCCTTTCCTTGCTGGGCAGCCGATACAACCATCGCTTCTCCCTGACCATAGCCGAAAATGCAATCCCCACAGGCAGAAACCTTCTCATTCGAAGTTTGATAAGTTTTAGGATCAACGATGGCTACGCCACCTTCGTGATGGATCCCGAATTGTTCGATTAGGCTGGTATGTCTTGTTTGACCAATGGCTTTAATGACAGCATCAGTTTCAAGAATAAATTCGGTCCCCTGGACAGGAACTGGTCGTGAACGGCCATCCCCGTCCGCTTTGTCGAGCTTCATCTTGATGCATTTAATTCCAGTCACTTTTCCCTCTTCATTGCCAATAATCTCAATTGGTGCTGTCAGCCACCTGAATTCAACACCTTCTTGCTTGGCAAATTCATATTCAAACTCATAAGCTGTCATTTCTTCTTCTGTCCGTCTATATGCTATTTTGACGTTTTCTGCCCCAAGCCGAACGGAACAAGTAGCAGCATCAATCGCTGTATTACCAGCCCCGATAACAATGGCCTTTTTGCCCACCAGATGAGTTTTTCCCGGATGAACTTTCGTTTCTTTTACAAACTCGATAGCGTCATAGACTCCATCTAGCTCTTCTCCCTTAATACCAAGGTTTGGGACATGCGACATTCCCGCAGCTAAAAGCGTATAATCATAGCTTGCAAGAATCTCCTCAGCTTGAATGTCAACACCCACTCGCTGCCCTGTCCGGATTTCAACCCCTAGTCCGCTTACTTGTTCGACTTCCCAAAAGGAAACGGCTTGCGGTAGCCTGAATGAGACGATTCCATACGTATTTAATCCTCCTGCATTATCTTGTGCTTCAAAGACAACTACCTTATAGCCAAGTAAGGCTAGTTCCCTGGCAGCCGATAATCCGGCAGGTCCTCCGCCGACGATTGCAACCGATTTACCATTAGATTTGCCTGCCTTGAACAATAGCTGTTCATTCCTCATCGCCCAATCCGTCGCATATCGCTGAAGATTGCCAATCATAATCGGTTTTGTGGAATGGTTAAGAACGCATGCCCCCTCACATAATTCTTCCGTAGGACAAACCCGTGCACAGCTTGCACCCATAGGATTTGCTGTCATGATCGTTTTAGCCGAACCTTTTAAATTATTTGTCGCAATTTTTTTAATGAATGATGGGATATTGATTCCTGTCGGACATGCCTGAATACATGGTGCATCATAACAATACAGACAGCGGTTCGACTCCTCATTCGCTTCCTGCTTTGTCAGACCCTTAAAGACTTCTTGAAAATTTTTCTGAATATTAACTTCTGTCATACTCATGTAAAAAACCTCCTTCTTAAAATGGCTTCTTTAGCATCCTTTGCGGGAATCTCTCTTACATCATCTCTAGATTGGGCTCGACCCTGAGCCGCTCACTGGCAGATACACCCTTCAACCTGACTATAATAGAGATGATAACTTCAGGTTTTTGCAGCCTACCCTAAAAAAGAGAATGTGAAAGAAACCTTCCGTAAATGCATGTAAAAGGTTCTTACGTATGTAATGCGGTTAAAACGAATGTTGCTGAAATTGAAAGGTAGCTGAAATTCTTGGTGATTCAGCCTATCATGTGCGGATGGTTGTCCATAATACGAGAGTAATTTTGATCAAGTCTGCTTTGCAGCGATGATTTCGTGAAGTATCTTTGGAGTAAAGAGAGGGAATATTCAATCATTTTGAAATAGCGTCATTTATATGCTAAAAGATATGACGCAATCTATTGGTTATGATTCATAATTATAGCGTAAAATAGATAGAACAGGAAACGTCTTCCGTTAAATTAAGGCTAACTACCTATCGTTTTTACAAAATTCTGATTTTTTAGACAAAAAATTGTTAGAAAAGCTTACATATATAATAAGAAGGATTGAAATAAAAAGAATAATTGATTAAGTATAGTAGGCAAGTAATGCCAAACCATCTTTTTAAAATAATTTTTTTCCATAGTTGACGTACCATCTAGCTGAAATTGCTGATGAAAGATTATTTCAATTTAATCAGGATTATTTAATCGAATAGATTGCCTGCTCAGCTCCAAATCTACCTACTCTTTCTTAGAGTACCGGAAGCGGTATTTGCCATTTGTGTTTCAGTAGTTACTTTAGGAAGATTTAATTCCTTTAAAGCGAATAAATAATTAACTAAAACTAGAACTTCCGTATTTGAACGGAAATCCCAGCTCTCTCTTATAAAGATAATGTTAACTTTAATGTACCCTCTTCCAACTCATATGACTTAATTTTACCAACAGGCACTTTTTGGACGATATCCCATGAGTTGAAATCCATTTTAACCGTATGATCTGAGTATCCTGAAAAAGGCGGGCTATTAAAAATCATACTATCAGCAATAGTTATATCCGCCGGGTTCATGCTCTCAATTTCA
>JAZUQD010000361.1:0-2542 GCA_045605505.1 Pradoshia sp. | reverse complement strand
TACAATAAATTGGGTACCCTTTAAAATGGTCGTCTCCTGCCAAACCCGGTGTATGTGTCCATTATGTTTGTAACTGTGTATTTGAATTTCTTCTCCTTCTCTCGGTACTCGCACGTTGTATTACCTACTTTCTCTCCCTATAGGGCAGGGCACTTATATACCGTCTCTGTGTTCGTATTGACAATATATTAACCGTTAAATTAAGATACCTTTTTCCGTATTCTTCTATTATTATAACGATTCATATACAATTTTAAAACAAAGAGCCATCATGAAAAGAGAGATAAGCCGAAAATTATTGAACATAATGTAACCACTATGCACTTTTGGTCACCTTTTTCATATGAAATATTAATCTTATAACCAGAAAAAAACGTTTGCAAACATGGATTCTTCAATTATGGAGGGATAGGAAGAGGAATAAAATAAAAGAACATCTCTACAGATGCCCTAAATGATTGTCAATTTACATGATTTAATATTTATTTATAGTTCCGAGAACGATTTAGATTGGTAACTTTCAATCACTTTTTCCGTTAATTGCATGAAAATAGTTTGTATTGTATCTAATTCTTTCTTCATCTCATTTATATCATCCTGGACAGTAAGTAAATCAGCATGGTTCTTTCGATTCCTCAATTCCTCCTCTAAATCCATATAACGGTCAAGTTCCGTTTGCATATGTAGTAGCTTATCCATAATTTCCATCTGTTCATTGACCAACTCTTCAAAACTCTTCATACTTTACACCACCCAAAATAAGTATAAGAATACATTTCTCTACTAAGTACAAAATACCTTTGACTTATTCTGTAGCCTTCTAAGAAGTTTTGTCGAGCATATTAAAAAGCACTTGCCTACTACTGGCAAGTGCTTCTCTTCGTAAAGTTTTACATTATTGTTGTCCGAAGTTTCCGGAGTTTTTAGCTTTGTTTTGCTCCGCTTTAGCGTTAGCTTGTTTCACGGATTGCACATCAGTTTCACTTGCAAATTCAGTACCAAATTGACCTTGGCTTTGGCTTTGACCTGCAGATTGTGCGTTTTGTTGTCTCACTGTGTTAGCATTTGTTTTTGAACTGTTGTTAGCCATTAATATCACCTCCACACCTATTAATGTATCCAACAGCCGTTTTCATATACAAAAAAATGCTACCATTTTTTTCTAGATTACCTTCCTTTATTCATGGCACCCTATATAGACAGATAATATGAAATGAGGCGTAAATGAAATGTTTGTAGGCCGAGATATGTCAGAGTTATCCATGATTCCTAAACAAAAATGGAAGGATGATGAATTGGAATATTACCATCATTCATTCCAGCAAATCATGCCCTATCTAAACGTAGAAGGACATACGATTCAAAGAGAGATTATCGAAGAGATTGAAAAAAGAGGAGGCTTAAAAAGACAAGAGGCTACCTGGACGCAGGGAACGCGAATTTCCTATGATTAATAAAAATAACCCGGAATTGCCTAACCCCACAATATATTTGGAGGTCACAGCAACCGGGTTATTTTTCTATTTATCCATTAAAGACGTAAGCTTCATAAATTTTTTGGTGAGATACAGGTAAAGCATATTGTTGGAAATCCTCATCTTTTATATAGGCCACTTTATGTGTATCGCTTTTAAAACTCTCCAGATTGCTTACAGTGGCTGTATAAATATCTATTTCCCAAACGAGATGTGAAAACACATGATTGATATGGCCGATTGGAGTTAAATGGTCTAATTCAACCTGATTTTGTTTTGCTACCATTTCTTTTAGCTCTTTTACGTCCCCTGTTGTTTCATAGCTGGGGAATTCCCATAGTCCCGCTAAAAGACCCGTTTCCGGCCGTTTTCTAATTAAAATTCGTCCCTCGTCATCTGTTAGGACTAGTGCAGATAAATGGACGACTTTTGTCTTTTTCGCTTTCGTTTTAACCGGAAGCTCCTGTTGAATTCCTTGATTGAAGGCTTGACAATGCTCGCTTACCGGACATAGCAAGCAAGCAGGCTTACCCGGCAGACAAATCAGCGCCCCAAGTTCCATCAGTGCCTGATTAAATTCCGATGTCTGTTCAGGGTCTATTAATTCACGGACGGCTGTTTCAAATATTTTACGTGTGGCAGGCTTCGCTATATCATCATATATTTCTAATATCCTGGAAATCACTCTCATGACATTTCCATCCACCGCAGGTTCCGGAACACCATAAGCTATACTTAATATGGCACCAGCAGTATATGGACCGACACCTTTGAGTTTTTTGATTTCCTCAGGTGTATTCGGTACAACTCCACCGTAATTTTCCTTTACCTCTTTAACAGCACTGTGCAAATTCCGGACCCGGGAATAGTAGCCCAAGCCTTCCCATGCTTTTAAATACCTTTCTTCATCAGCCTCAGCAAAATCGTCCAGTGTTGGAAACCATTCCATAAAACGTTCATAATAAGGAATAACAGTATCTACACGAGTTTGCTGAAGCATGATTTCTGAAACCCAGACGCGATAAGGATCTTTATTTAATCTCCATGGGAGCTGTCTTTGTTCCTGT
>JAZUQD010000360.1:0-4696 GCA_045605505.1 Pradoshia sp. | reverse complement strand
CCTAAAGGAAGATACGCAAATGGTATATTGCGTACTGACACGCCTCCAATTGGCTAAATTAAAAGATGTGGTTCATGATATTCATGAAAATGCTTTTATACCGATTCAGAACGTCTCTGATGTATCGGGCGGTAATTTTGAAAAGAAAAACATTCACTAATATTATATTATGATAGCAGCTCCAACACGTGGCTGCTATTTATTTTTGAAAGTAATTACATATATTTCTAGAGTGAAAACTATATATAAAGGGAAAAGGGGTGGGAGAGCTAAGGGAGGAATTTAGACATGAAAAATAATAAACCGATTATTGGCTTAACAAGTAATATATTAAAAATAGAAGGATACAATACAACGACAGTATTTTTAAGTTATTCAGAAGCAATTAAAAAAACAGGTGGAATTCCACTGATTTTTCCATTGGGTAATGAAGAACTCGCTAAAGTTTGGGTTTCGATGGTTGACGGTATTTTATTAACGGGCGGAATTGATGTCAACCCTAAATTTTATAATGAACCACCAAGTGAGGATTTAGGAGACACACATAAGGGGTTAGATCAATCCCATTTCCAAATCATTAATGAGGCGCGCAAGCAAGGGAAACCTTTGTTTGGAATATGCAGAGGGGCCCATTTAATCAATGTGGCTGTAGGTGGCAGTCTTTACCAACATGTGGAGGAAGATAAGGAAGATGATAATTCAGATGATTTGGAGCATCTTTCTAACGTAGAACGACCTAAACCAGTCCATACAGTCCATTTAGAAAAGGACAGTCAACTATATAGTATTGTTAAAAAGGACAAAATGGACGTGAATAGTTTCCATCATCAAGGTATAAAAGAGTTGGGCGAAGGATTAAAACCAGTCGCAAAGGCTGAAGATGGGTTAATAGAAGCATTTGAAGGAATTAATGAATCGATTATGGGAACACAATTTCATCCGGAAGAATTACGTAAACATGATGCCAGCATGGATAAATTGTTGGAACATTTTATTGATGTTTGTAAGAAAAACGCTTTATGAGAAGAAAGAAACAAACGAATAAGCTAAACGAGAAGACTGCCATTTGGCAGTCTTTTTCTATGTGTAGTATATTGGGATAAATGGAATATACTAGGTTGGGAGTCGAGTGCTGTGATGGATGAAGGCAATGTACCAAGTAATTCAATAACTTATTTGACTGATTTAGTCTTACCGGCTGATACAAACCAGTACAATTCGATTTTTGGCGGTAAGGTAATGGCCTATGTTGATAAAATTGCAGGCATTGCGGCGATGCGTCATTGCAGAAAACCAGTGGTGACAGCATCAAGTGATTCATTTGATTTTCATGCACCTATTAAATCAGGGCAGGCTATCTGTTTGGAGGCATTTGTCACCTGGTCACACAACACCTCCATGGTGGTGTATGTAAAGGTTGAAGGAGAGAACCTTATGACGGGAGAAAGAAGACTAACGTCTGAAGCATTTCTAACTATGATTGCTATCGATCATGAGGGAAGGCCATCATCTGTACCTAAAATACGACCTGAAACAGACCTGGAAAAAGAGTTATATAAACGTGCTGAAGAGAAGTATCAAGAACGAAAAAAGAGAAAGCAGAAATTTAAATAAGGGTATCACCCAAGCCTTGGAAATATATTTTCAAGGCTTCATCACATTTTTGTAACGTTAATATCTTCGATTATTAAAAAGAAATAATCCCAGATGCTTAATGATGAGATGCCGAATTTTAGCGATTCATCCTGAATTGGGTTACCGATGGAAGCTAGTTTACTATTAATTAGGATTACATAGGAGGGGTTTTAGTCCTTCCTTTTTTTATTTCGGAAATAAGATGTGACTTCTGCTAAAAATGCCGTATGAACCTTTTGTAATCCGATGGAAATATAGACTCGAAATCTGATGTGCGTAGAATAGTTATTCCGATAATAACACCATGGAGATCTAGAATTAAGTAAACTAAAATGAAGGTTTTATAATATGCCCTAAATTCCGATAATTATGGTATTTAAAGCGTAGGATATTTTGGGTTAGTGAAGCCAAAAAAAGGGTATTGTTTTATCAGCGTTAATAAAGGATCTATGGAATACTGAATGGACATTCCAATCGTATACGTATAATAGAAATATGAAAATATGTAATAGCATAAGATGAAGTGAAAGTATCAGATATAGGAGAACTGTAATTGAATAAGATATCAAATCTATCTAAATGGAGGGATAATGATGAATGAAGTAGAAAAATTCAGGTTGATTCTCCATGGTGGAGATGGACAAAGTTGTGCGGTTGAAGCAATTTCTGCAGCGAAGCATGGAGATTATAGCTTGGCTCACCAAAAATTGAAAGAATCAACAGATGCTATTCTAATGGCTCATCAATCGCAGCTTTCTTTATTGCAGAAAGAAACGGACGGAGAAATGATGAATGTATCATGCTTACTAGTCCATGCGCAGAGAAATCTGTTAAAAACCTTGACGGTTAAGAATTTGGCTACTGAATTTGTGAAATTATATGAAAGTAGTGAATTACACTCAGGAATTGATAGAAGAATTTATAAAGAAGTATGAAGAAATGCGTCTGCGAGGTGTTTAAGGTTTATCATATTAAAGTTGGTAGGTTAAAAAGGGAAATAGCAGGGGCGTGGCCAAAAAGCTATACGTATATCCTGCCCATAACATTGAATCGTTGGAAAGCTAGGCAAGAAGCTGATTTTATTACAACAAGCTGTCAATGAATAAAGGAGAAAGTTTACTCTATGACAGCATTGTTGAAATCAGCTTAGTATGACAAGTAGGGATCTTCTGGCTGCGTCTGAAGATTGGTATAGTAAATGAAATCTTTTGAGAGTGTAACAGCATTATGGGGAGACAAAGGATTAGCTGTAATTTACGTTAACGAGCAATCAAGTCGAACCATCAAGTAAGTTAACCAAATTACTTGAAAAACGGAACTATGCCAGCTTTACTTATACTTCACTATTTTTCTGAAGCCTGGAGAGGCTTTTTTATTTTCTAAGTATATTTTCCTTTGCCAATTTCGTTAATTCCTTCACCATACTTCCACCGAGTTTACCGCCGATTTTCCCTGCATCTGCTGCAGCAATTCGCCCATTATATCCTTCATTCAGCGGAATACCAAGATCTTTAGCTACTTCATATTTTGCTCTGTCCGGATGATTGGTTTGTGCCACTTTAGCCTTCAGTTGGTCTAATTGTTCTCTTGATTCAGGGACTAAAATCTTTCTGCGTTTTGCCATGATTGATCACTTCTCCTTTCCCATTAAGGTACCCAAAGGATGATTCTTCTACTCGATTTGTTATAATGAAAAATGGACGTAAAAGATAGAAAAATAGCAGGGGGATAAGGAAAAGCATGAAATTTGTTTCTTGGAATGTAAATGGTATAAGAGCTTGTGTTGGAAAAGGTTTCTTGGATACTTTTAATGAATTAAATGCTGATATATTTTGTTTGCAGGAAACTAAACTGCAGGAGGGCCAGATTAATCTGGAACTAGAGGGCTATCATCAATACTGGAATTATGCAGTTAAAAAAGGATACTCAGGCACGGCTATTTTTACCCGTCAAAAACCTTTATCCGTTAAATACGGGATTGGGAATGATGAGTATGATGTGGAAGGCCGAGCCATCACATTGGAATTTGAGCAATTTTTTATTGTGAATGTGTATACACCAAATTCACAGCGCGACCTGGCAAGGCTTGGATACCGTTTGGTTTGGGAAGATTTACTTTCTGCCTATTTACATGAGCTGAATAAAGAGAAACCTGTTATTTTAACTGGGGATTTAAACGTCGCTCACTCGGAGATTGACTTGCGGAATCCTAAATCAAATAAAGGGAATTCTGGCTTTACAGATGAGGAAAGAGGTAAAATGACAGCTTTATTAAATAGCGGATTTGTAGATTCCTTCCGTTACCTCTATCCTGATCGAACAGAGATGTATAGCTGGTGGTCGTATATGAGCAAAGTGCGCGAACGAAATATTGGTTGGCGGATTGATTACTTTATTGTCTCCGAATCAATCGCAGATTTAATTAGCGAAGCGGACATACATACATCGATTATGGGAAGCGATCATTGTCCAATTTCTTTAGAACTGTCAATTTGATTAAAAGTAATCTTCTTGAGGCACCTGCCAGAAGAGGGTTTTACAGTAAGGAAAGAAACACTTTCAAAAATGATGGAAGTGTTTCTTTTTTTATAAATTAATCCTTATTTCTCCAAGTAAAACTCGTATATAAATGATATAGATAAGAATGCGTGCTTCGTATAAAAGTATTTATAATTTAGCAGAAACAGAAGGGGCCTGATGGGCAGTATTTGGTACTCGAAGCATAAAGAGACCGCCAATAATAAATAGGATTACTAAACTAAGCACACCCATATTTGTATTTCCGGTCAATTGTGTAGTAATCCCCATTAAAAATGGACCTGTAATCGCTGCAAATTTTCCAAAAATATTATAAAAACCATAAAACTCATTTGAGGACTCTTTAGGTACCAATTTAGCAAAATAGGAGCGGCTTAAGGCTTGAATCCCGCCCTGTGAGGTACCAACCAGGATAGCTAATATCCAAAAATCAAGTGCTGATGTAATAAAATAAGCATAGACACAAATAAATGTGTAGATGGCAATCCCAACCAAGATCATGATTTTTTCATTGTATTTAGCT
>JAZUQD010000359.1:0-3648 GCA_045605505.1 Pradoshia sp. | reverse complement strand
CGTTGGTTTAGGCGCTGGCTTTTTATTAACGTCCATCTGTAACCTTTTTCTCGAGGGTCAATCCAAATTATTGGGGATGGACGAACTCGAACAAAGAATCAGTAAACTTGAAGAGCATACAAAAAAGAACGAATGATGGTGGTAATTGCACCCTATTCGTTCTTTTTTCGACTTAAAATAAATCCTCTTAAGTAAAGATTCATGTTAAATATGTAACTAACTTATTAAGGATTTCCCTATTACAAAAATGTTTAATGTTTTAAACTTTGATCATAGACTCCAGGCTAGTTTCTCCCCCTAAATATCACCGACCTTCCTATCGTTATCCTTAATCTCAAATACGTTAAGTGAATAATCATTCTATAAAAGCGCAAAATGTTAATAGAACATGATAAGGAGCTTCATTTATGCAAAAAATTTTATTCCATATGGTATGGGTGTTGATTTTATTAGGTATTAATCTATGCAGTCTTTCAATTTCCATTTATTCAATGTTTGCGATTGAAAAAGGAACAAACATAACAAATTGGGATTATTCTATAGCTGTATTTATTTTAATCGTTAGTAACTTCATTACATTCCAGCTTTTTTTCGCCATCAAAAAAAATCAAAAACAGAACACCTTATTCGGTATCATAATCGCTTTTATACAAATTATCTCCTTCATTTTGTTTATGAATTTACATGAGATAGCCGGCATCTCCATTTTCTCTATTTCTGTGATTGCATCTGTAATCATGATCATCAAAACTTGGAAACAAAAAAAGCCAGCCTTTTTTTAACTGTATTCATAGTCCTTATATAAGGGCACTAGTTCGCAGTATCGATCAACGCTATTTTCTACAGAATGGGCTCGCTTTCCGCGGGCAAGCATCAAGCCTCCTCGCGCTTTGCGCTGCGGGGTCTAGGGTTCGCTTGTTCTTCCCGCAGGAGTCTCTCCCATTCTATAGAAAATAGGACACTGCGTTTAGAATAATTTTATTCGTATATAAACCCCAATGCAGGAATGCAAGGGACGACTTATGGGGACTAAAAAAATGCCCATGAAGGAGATGCCTACCTTTACTGCTATAAATCTCAAAAAGAGATCCAAATTGGACTTAGCAAAGTCTATAAATGGCATAAAAAGAAGGAATTCAGAATATGGGCTTTTAAGCCGGTTCTGAATTCCTTTTGTTACAATCTGATTAACCCTTTTTTTAAAGGCTGTATTTTTTATTAAGCTTGCTGTAATACTTCTACAATCTCATTGATTTTTTTCGCTCCAAAGACCACTTGTTCATCATTAATAATCATGGCCGGAACGCTCATTACTTTATATTTCTTTTTAATATCCTGGAAGTTACTGATATCAATCATTTCTGCTTCTACATTTGGGTTTTCAATCGCGATTCTTTGAGCACCTACAACAACATCTGGGCAATAGTGGCATGATAAAGATACCATAACCTTAATATTTGCTTTTTTATCGATTGCTTTAATGGACTGTTGGATAGAGGCATCTAATGCTTGTCCAGGACCTGCCAAGTTATAAATCGCAAGGATAAAGGAATTAAGCTCATGTCCACCCGGTACACCATGGAATTTCACGCCGCTGTAATTTCCTTGATTGTCTAGCAATGAAACAACCGGGAATTTATCAGCATTGATTTTTGTTTCCATTTCTGCATTTTCGCCTTTTGTATAGACTTCCAAATGAAGTTTATCGCCAAGTTCAGCAACATCCATCAAGAAATCACGTAATTCTACAGATTTAGGCATACCTTCATCCACAATGGTTACTAAAGTTACCTCATTCTCCATTTTGGCGAAGATACCTTTTAATTGTCCTTTAATGGCATCAGAAAGCAATTTACTCTTCCCGCTTGCAGCTGTCTCTTCTTTTGCAGTTTCTTTTTCAGCTTTAGTATTTTCTTGCTGAGGCTCATCTACAATGCCAAGACGCTCTTTTTCTTCTGCAACGTATTTCTGTACATCTGTTCCAGCAATTGCCCCATCGGCCACTGCTGTAATAACTTGACGTAAAGATTTCGGACGAAGATCTCCGACAGCATATACACCTTTAATATTTGTTCTCATTTCTTCATCCGTAAGAATGTAACCACGTTCGTCCATTTCTACATGGCCTTTAAAAATCTCTGTCTTAGGCTGATATCCCACGAAAACAAATACACCGAATGCGCCATCTTCTTCTTTCGCTGTATATTCCCATTCTTCCTTCGTTACATTATTAATGAAACGTGCATGCTGAACCATATCTTTACCAGATACTTCAAGAAGCTCCGTATTAAATTTAACTTCTATATTATCATTGGCAAAAACTTTATCTGCAATGGAAGGAGCACAAGTAAACTCAGGCTCACGAGCAATAATGGTAACTTTGCTCGCAAAACGGGTTAAATACATTGCTTCTTCAGCTGCCGCAAACCCTGCGCCGATTACAAATACCTCTAAACCTTCGAAGAACTCGCCATCGCATGTTGAACAATAGGCAACACCACGGCCAGTAAATTCAGCTTCACCCGGGAAACCAAGCTTACGCGGACCAGCACCCGCCGCAATAATAACCGCTCTTGCCTGAAATTCTCCATTAATGGTTTTGACGATCTTAACCTCACCTGAAAAGTCAACATCCGTCACATCTGTTTTAGTAAATTGAACACCAAAATCTTCACATTGGTTTTTCATTTCTTCTATTAATAAAGGTCCAGTCGTCTTACGAACACCTGGGTAGTTTACAATTTCATTTGTCGTCGCAGCTTGTCCACCCATATTACCTTTTTCAATAATAAGAGTGTTTAACTTTCCACGACCTGCATAAATACCAGCAGATAATCCAGCCGGACCTCCACCTATAATAATCAAATCAAAAATCTTTTTACTCATTACGTTCACCTATTCACTATATCTTTTTAAAAAAAGGTACTTATCACTTTAAGTACCTCTTTGAATGATTAGAACTTTTATTTAAGTTAGTATAGCATGCATCCTTCAAGGAAAGATGCATGCAATTTTAATAATAAATTAGATTTTTCCTACTAAGTCCAAGCTTGGTTCAAGTGTTTCTTCACCTGGAGTCCATTTTGCTGGACATACTTTATCGCCGTGTTCAGCAACAAACTGAGCTGCTTGAACTTTACGTACTACTTCTTCAGCATTACGGCCAATACCTAAATCATGAATTTCGTAAGCTTTAATTTCACCCTCTGGGTTCACAATGAATGTTCCACGAAGTGCTTGACCAGCTTCTTCAATTAAAACGCCAAATTGACGGGAAAGAACATGCGCTGAATCTGCAAGCATAGGGTATTTAATTTTGCCAATTGTATCCGTCGCATCTGCCCAAGCCTTATGTACGTAATGGGAATCTGTAGATACGGAGTACACTTCGCAATTAATTTCTTTAAGTGCATCATAATTATCTTGCAAATCAGCTAATTCAGTAGGGCAAACAAAAGTGAAATCAGCTGGATAGAAGAAGAAGATGGACCATTTACCTTGAACATCTGAAAGGCTTACTTCTTTAAATTCTCCATCATGATAAGCCTGTACGGTAAAATCCTCTAATTTTTTATTGATAAGTGACATATTGTTATCCTCCTAAAAAAACTTCAATGTGATGTTTAATACTATATTATAATAATTATT
>JAZUQD010000358.1:0-1541 GCA_045605505.1 Pradoshia sp. | reverse complement strand
CTACTTCAAGCTGGGAAGCGTATCTTTTAATCTGTTCTTTAATCACAGAACTGATTTCTTCTGGTCTTAAATTCATGGAGCGCATTCACCTACTTTCAACTGAATATTGGATAATTCTCTGGTTAAATCATAAAGTTTTGTCTTGATACTGCTGTCAACTACACGGTCACCAATACGAATTACCATGCCGCCGATTAAATCGGCATCTACACTATAGTGCATTTCAAATTCCACATATTTTGTGGTTTCTAATAATCGTTTTTCTACTGCTTTTTTCTGTGCGTCGGTAAGCGCTACCGCCGTACTTACATAAGCAGTTCCGATATTCTTATGTTCTTTGACACGATCTAAGAAATAACAAAGTACGTCATCGATTTCTGCAAAACGGCCTTTCTCTGTCAACATATGCATAAGCCCGCAGAGCTCTGCAGCGACACGACCTTTGAATATATCTTCCATCAGTGCAACTTTTTCTTCTTTTGAAATTTTTGGATGATTCATCAGTTTGCCAAGGTCCTGGTTTTCGGCAAGTGCAACTAGCACTGTTTCGACCTCTTCTTGTAATGAATCTATCTTGTTTTCTTCCAGGGCCAGCTCAAACAATGCATCACCGTATGTTTTTGATACTAGCTTAGCCATGTTGAATCACCCATTTCCTTCAAGGTCTCATCAATCAAAGTATCCTGTACTTCCGTATCGATAGATGCTGAGACAACCTTCTGTGCCATTAATGATGCAACCGTAACGATTTCTTTCTTTACGTCATCCATTGCATGTTTCTTTTCAAGCAGCGCTTCTTCCTGTGCATGTTTGATAATGCGGCGAGCTTCTTCTTTTGCCTCATCCACGATACGCTGTTCGTTTTTCAAGGCCTTCTGACGGGCTTCGCTAAGAAGGGCTTCTGCTTCTTTGTCAATATTCTTCAGCTTGCTTTCATACTCGGCTTTTAATGCCTGTGCACTTTCAGAAGCTTCCTTCGCATCGGTAATATCCTTTGCGATACGGTCCTGTCTATCCTGAAGTAATTTTCTCGCAGGATTAAATAACAGGTTGGAAGCAATGATAAAAAGCACTAAAAGGGCTATTGCCATGAGCAAAACATCAAAAATCAGCTGAGGGTCTAAATTAAATAAAAAAGTTTGACTTGCCAGCAATGTCTTACTCTCCTTTCATATTCTTTCGATCGTTCGAAAATTTTAGCCTAATGGTTTTACGAAGAGTAAAAGCATAGCGATAAGAAGTCCATAAAGACCTGTTGTTTCGGCTACGGCCTGTCCTAATAACATAGTAGCCATAATCTGTCCCTGTGCACCTGGGTTTCGACCTACTGCTGATGCACCATGGCCAGCTGCGATACCCTGACCAACACCAGGTTCGATACCAGCGATAACTGCAAAACCTGCACCGATTGCTGAACATGCTCTGATTAAATCCTGTCCGTTAATATCCATAATGTAAATCCTCCTAAAATGTTAAAATATTTTTCATATTAAATTTTTCAAAATTATTAGTCCGCGTCTCCGCAAGCATTTGAAATGTAT
>JAZUQD010000357.1:0-1940 GCA_045605505.1 Pradoshia sp. | reverse complement strand
TGCAAGATAAATCGGTCAAATTACAGGCGATCATTCGTGTGCCTGATACGCGCTATGAAGAATTAAAAATTCGTTTATTTAACGGAACGATTACCGGTGAAAATGTTAAAGTTGATGCGCTTATGACCAAAACGCGTAACGGACAAATTCAATTTACTGATTTTAATGCTAGGGAAGCAGAATTTGAAACGGTCAATGGCGTTGTAAATATTAAAGGGTTTGATGTAGGCGAATTAGAAGTAGAAACCATGAATGGGGCTATTCAAATCCAGGGTGGATTCCGAAAAGGCGATTTACAAACGATTAATGGAAGCATTCAATGTGAACAGACCAGCCGATATGCAGACACTATCCGAGCTAAAGCATCAGCAGGAAATATTAATCTTCAAATTCCAGCGAACACTGGTTGTAATGGAGAGTTAAAATCCAATCTCGGCAGTTTTAATATTGACCTTAAAGGAATTCATATTATTGAAGAGAAAAGTGACGTGGTTCAAAAGATGCTGCGTTTCCAATCGGAAGGTGAATATGAGCAATCCATTCAAATCCTGGCTGAATCAAGGGCGGGAAATATTAAAATCAGACATTAATTTTTTAAAACAATCAATTAATGGATTAAAGGAGCTGCAGAATTTTTGAAAGAGAAAAAGCGATTTGTTCGTTTGAGGTCAGATAAGATGTTATTGGGTGTTCTTGGTGGGCTTGCACAATATTTTGGTATTAAATCATCTCTTCTGCGTATCCTATTTGTAATCGGGCTTATTCCAACCAGCTTTTTGTTGATCATCCCCTATACGATTCTTAGTTATATTATGCCCAGAGAAGAATTGGAGGAGTTGAACGTATGAATTGGATCGTAAAAATCCTTGTTAATGCGGTTGTCTTTGTATTACTTACACAGGTATTTGAAGGTGTACATGTAACCGGGTTTGGTGCGGCAATCATTGCAGCCATTGTGTTATCTATCTTTAACGTCATTGTTAAACCAATTGTAACTGTCTTAACGTTACCTATAACGATTGTTACACTGGGCATATTTTTGCTTTTTATCAATGCAATTGTATTGAAGATTACGGATGCGGCAATGGGAGGCGCTTTTGACATCCATGGTTTCTGGCTGACCTTCCTAGTATCCATTATACTATCGTTTGTTAGTACTATTATGGAAAGTATAATGGACTAATAAAAAACCTGAAGCCTCTAGGTAACCCCTAAGAGGCTTCAGGTTTTTAGCGTTCTTGCTTTTCAACAATGATGGTGGTGTCAAAGCCAAGTCGTTTTAATTGTGTAGCTAGATTTGCAGCATTCTGCTTGTCCGAAAAAGCTCCGAGCTGTACCTTATAAAGGGTTGTTTCCGGAACCGATTTGGCAGGAAGTATGGCTCTCTTCTTTAATGAATAATGAGAAATGATGGTTTCAACAAGAGCTTGTGCACATTTTTTACGGTAATACGCACTTTTAAGCAGCTTTACTTCGTTTTTATTTGTCATAAACCCGCATTCAACGAGCACAGCTGTCATCTTGGTTTCCCGCAGGACATGAAAATCAGCGGTTTTTACGCCGCGATTTTGTAAGCCGGTTGTAGCAATCAAATTCTTCTGAACTTTTGAAGCCAGTGAGAAGGCTTCTGCAGGCTTGGATGAATGAATATAGGTGTCAATTGCCTGTGCTTCATGCCATCCCCCGTTTCCGGTGGCATTGGCATGAATCGATAGGTATAAATCAGCATTGATCGAATTTGCCTGATCGGTTCTTTCCTCTAGAGGGACATCCGTTGAATCCGAATGGGCAAAATAGAGCGTTGCCTGATACGAGGTCAATAATTCTTTTACATATTGGGCTACTGCGCGATTAAATTCATATTCTTTCATGCCATCCGGAGATGATTTGCCTGGTGTTGTATAGCCGTGGCCTGCATCAATCATAATCTTCAACTTTGG
>JAZUQD010000356.1:0-3983 GCA_045605505.1 Pradoshia sp. | reverse complement strand
CAATTTGTTGCAGACCGTTATAGCAGCTTCACAGACGGAATTGGACTTGATATTGTGAAGGGTAATACGGATTTGAAAAAATTGGAGCAATACGCTCTTGGACTTGGTGAGATTAAAAATAAATCCGGCAGACAGGAACAGCTAAAAGCGATTTTAAACCAATACATATTGGATGCTTACAGGGGATAAAGAGATAGATCCAATAAAGGAATAGATAAGGAATACGAGGATATTAGCTGTTATATGAGCTAATATCCTTAAAAATGTAAAGGTTTACATAAGTTTGAACAAATTAAACCTACTTAAAGGGGAAAGCAACTATGAGTAAATCGGGACGGAATTCATTTTATATTATATTTTTAACACTAATTGCTGCCATCGGAGGTCTGCTTTTTGGCTATGATACAGCCGTCATCTCTGGAGCGGAAAAATCACTGGAAGTCTATTTTATCGATAGCCTTGGCCTAAGTTCCTTTGTACATGGGGCAACTACATCAAGTGCTTTGATAGGCTGTATAATTGGTGGGATAATATCGGGCTATTTTGCTTCAAAATTTGGGCGGAAGAATTCACTGATCATTGCCTCTATTTTGTTTACTCTTTCGGCTTTAGGTTCAGCTTATCCTGAATTTTTATTTTTCACTAAGGGAGAACCAACGATTGCTTTATTGATTATGTTTAATTTTTATCGAATTATTGGAGGCATTGGTGTTGGTTTAGCTTCTGCGGTTGTACCTATATACATAGGAGAGATTGCACCAGCTGATATTCGTGGAAAGCTGGTCTCCTTTAATCAGTTTGCCGTCATTTTTGGTATGCTGGTTGTCTACTTTGTTAATTGGAAAATTGCGGACGGACAATCGATTACTTGGATCAATGATATTGGATGGCGGTATATGTTTGCTTCAGAAGCAATCCCTGCCGTGTTATTTATGCTCCTCTTGTTTATGGTGCCGGAAACACCGCGATATTTGGCTATGAAAAACTTAGATGGGAAGGCACTGGGCATTTTAACGAAAATTAATGGAAAAGCACATGCACAATCAATCTTGCGGGATATTAAATTATCCATCCATACAACTGCCTCCAACGGAAAGTTATTTGCATATGGAAAATTGGTTATTGTAGTTGGAATCCTGCTCTCCGTATTTCAGCAATTTGTCGGAATCAATGTTGCGCTCTATTATGCACCGCGTATATTTGAAAGCATGGGGGCAGCTAAGGATGCGTCCATGCTGCAGACAATCGTGATGGGCTTGGTTAATGTTATTTTCACCATAATCGCAATTATGACAGTTGATAAATGGGGACGAAAACCTTTATTAATTATCGGTTCTATTGGGATGGCTGTCGGGATGATCGGAGTATCCGCATTAGCTTATGCAAATATTATTGGTATATGGACTTTAGTTTTCATTATTATTTATACAGCATCCTTTATGATGTCTTGGGGACCAATTTGTTGGGTTCTAATATCTGAAATTTTCCCGAATAAAATTCGTGGACAGGCTGTTGCGATTGCCGTTTCTGCTCAGTGGGCAGCCAATTATTTCATTTCATCTACCTATCCAATGATGATGGAATTTAGCGGAGGGTTCACGTATGGATTCTACGGATTAATGAGTATCCTGTCTGCAATCTTCGTATGGAAATTCGTACCGGAAACAAAAGGGAAAACGCTTGAACAAATGGAAGGAATTTGGATGAAACAAGCACCGGAAATACAAACATCCTATACAAAAGTAGCTAAACAAAAACATAGCTAAGATAACCTTAACCTGTAAGAGAGGGCTCCATCATATTGATGGAGCCCTCAGATTGCAGACATAAGGAATTCAGAATACTCTAATGGGCGATTCTGAATTCATTTTTTTATTTTAGCCCTCGTACAAATTGATTGCCTTGACCACGGATATTTCATCATTGACGGCTAGTTCAGTTATAACAGTTTGAGGAATTTTTTCATCAAATGTAAGAACCATGATGGCTTCGCCGCCAGCTTCTTTACGTCCAACCTGCATAGTGGCAATATTGAGGTTAAGATCGCCAAGTTTTTTACCGACAATACCAATTACACCTGGTCTGTCGTAATGCTGGATATAGAGGATATGGCCATCTGGATAAAAGTCGATTTTAAAGTCATTGATGGCAATAATTCTTGGGCCGTATTCCTTTATATAGGTTGCCTTTATTTCAATTTGTTTGGTCTCGCCTTTGATTCTTACTGTAATACTATTGGAATAGCCATATGTTTCCTTAGAGATTTTTTCGCCAATTGTGACGGAACGTTCTTTTGCATATAAAAGGGCATTTACTTCGTTAATTGTGAAATCAGCACGTTCTTTAAAAAAGCCTGAAACCAGTGGTTTTGTTAAAAGAGAGGCATCAAAATCAAATGCATCTCCACCATATGTAATTGAAATTTCATTAATGCCTTCGTTCATATATTGGGATAGGAAGGAGCCAAGTTTTTTAACCAATTGATAATAGGGCTGTACTTTAGTGAACAATTCAGCAGGGATAGCTGGTAAATTGATGGAGTTTGAAACGGGAATTCCATCCACATAGGAGACGACCTCTTTTGCAACCTGCTTAGCCACATTTAATTGGGCTTCTTTTGTCGAAGCACCCAAGTGAGGTGTGACAATAATTTGATCCAAAGATAATAATTTATTATTTAGAGGAGGCTCTTCGACAAATACATCCAGGGCTGCTCCAGCTACTTTCCCTTCGATAACGGCATCATATAAAGCTTCCTCATCAATAATACCGCCTCTGGCACAGTTGATTAGATAAACACCATCTTTACACTTATGTATCGTTTCCCTATTAAATAAGCCCTTAGTATCTTTGTTTAATGGAGTATGAACGGTAATAAAATCAGATACCTCAATCAAGTTCTCCAATGGGCCAACCGTTACGCCCAATTCTTTGGCGCGATCAGTTGTGATAAAAGGATCGAATGCAAAAACGTTCATTTGAAAGGCTTTTGCTCGTTTGGATATTTCAGTACCGATTCTTCCCATCCCAACGATTCCTAACGTTTTCCCTTTTAACTCAGTGCCTGCATAACGATTTCGTTCCCATGTCCCATTTTTTAATGATTGATGAGCTTGGGGGATATTCCGAGCCAATGATGCCATCATGGCAAACGTATGTTCAGCAGTCGAAATCGTATTGCCATCGGGTGCGTTGACTACGATAATGCCACGATTTGTACAGGAAGGAACATCGATATTGTCAATTCCTACGCCAGCTCGAGCTACGATTTTAAGGCTTGTCATTTTCTGGAGTAAATCCTCTGTTACTTTTGTAGAGCTTCTGACTAAAAGTGCATCAAACAGATGCAATTCTTCACTTACTTCTTCTATCTTTTTTTGGACGACCTCAATGTCATCCCTGCCAACAAATGGTGTTAAACCATCGGGCTTGATTGAATCTGCAATTAGCACTTTAAACAATCTTGTCACCTTCCTGTAGAAGTATTTCATTATGTTTCCACTCTACAAGACTTATAATCTATGTGTCAATCAAGAATATAGATGTAAACGCTTACTATTTTGATATTTCAAAATATTTTTTAAACATATGGTCATGGTGACTATATCCACGTTGGTACGTGTTAAAAAGAGATTATGAAATATAGGGAAAATCTTTGATTTTATAGTCAATCCAATTACCGAATAGGGAGATCTGTTTTTAGACTGATAAACTAGAGTACAATCTCTTGTATTTTTTGATTTATTGATATAAAATCAAACTAGAAATGGTCTATATAAATGGACAGCTGATTTTCAATCTGACCTTTTATAAAGCCATTTAATTAAATACGGTCTATCTTCGGGGCAGGGTGTAATTCCCTACCGGCGGTGATGATGTAAATCTAAGCCCGCGAGCCTGTAAAGGCAGGATTTGGTGAGATTCCAAAGCCGACAGTATAGTCTGGATGGGAGAAGATGGAGGTCTCTGTTAACGTTCAAAAA
>JAZUQD010000355.1:0-5369 GCA_045605505.1 Pradoshia sp. | reverse complement strand
TCGAGTGAAATTGAAAATGTCGTATCAGCTTTAAAGGTAAAAGAAGATAAAATCAAATCTAAAGGAATTAAATCTATTCGCAGCAGAGTTGCCAACATATCTGAGTTTCTGTCTGAGCCATTGACGATGGAAGAATTCCGTAAAAAACTACTTGAACATATTTTTGGTGGGACGGAAAATGTACAGGAATATCAATGGACAGATGAAGATTGGGAAAAAATCATGGAAATCTCTGAAGAACGTTATCAACAATGGGATTGGAATTATGGGAAATCACCTAAATTTAACATTCAGCATTCTCATCGTTACCCAGTTGGACAAATTGATATTCGCTTAGAGGTAGCCAAAGGGAAAATTGAGGAATGTAAAATATATGGTGACTTCTTTGGAGTTGGGGATGTAGAAGATATTGAAAAACGATTAATTGGTGTGAGATTTTCTAAAGCCGAGCTCGGACAAGCATTGAAAGATGTAAATGTCAGCCATTATTTCGGAAATATCACAACAGAGGATTTTGTTAATCTTTTATATTAAATAAAATCATAACTTGAAATTACTTTTGATTAAAAAGCTTCTGAGGGTTTACGCCTTAAGAAGCTTTTTGTATTTCCTTAAATAACTATTTCAAAAGAAATACGTTGTTTTTGTGAAAACATATCAAGGAATGGGTCTATTTTACTGTGTGTTGCTCTTTATAATGGATGGTTAGTCAATCCGTATATCTAATTTTAAATAGTTGCTTATACCTAGTTCTTTTTCTATAATAAAGATTGGGTGTATTTAGAATATTTTAACAAAACTTACACCTTTCTAACAGGGGAGGGAATAATATGAATTTATCAACCCAACTTCTAGAAACGGCAGAAAAGTTTAAAACAAAACCCGCTTATATTTTTATGGATCAGGAAACGAGTTATGCTGAATTGAATGGAGCTGTAACACGTTTTGCTGATGGTCTTCAACGTTTAGGGGTGAACAAAGGAGATAATGTCGCTCTATTATTGGGCAACTCACCGCATTTTATAATAGGTTTATATGGAGTATTGAGATTAGGAGCAACGGCTATTCCGATTAATCCAACCTATACACCTGATGAAATAGCCTACATATTAAAAAACGGAGATGTAAAAGCAGTTATCACATTGGATTTACTCATACCTATGTTTGACAAGATGAAACAAATGCTGCCTGAGATCAATCATGTCATTGTTTGTCCGTCCGGTAAAGGACCAGATGAACTGCCTCAGGATCTTTCGATTAGCGGCAAAATGAAACCGTTTACAGATGTGATCCGAATGGCAACTGGACAGTTTTCTGCCCCGGTAGTGGAGGAAGATGACACAGCTCTTATTTTGTATACATCAGGTACTACCGGTAAACCAAAAGGGGCAATGCTTACACATAAAAATCTATATAGTAATGCCAGAGATGTGGCTGATTACCTGCAGATTAATGAGAATGATCGTGTTATTACAGTACTGCCCATGTTCCATGTGTTTTGTTTGACAGTTTCCTTAAATGCTCCGTTGCTGAATGGCGGAACATTGATCATTTTACCTAAATTTAGTCCTCAAGAAGTATTCAGAGTGGCTGTAAAATATGAAGTAACTCTATTTGCCGGGGTACCGACTATGTATAATTATCTTTTGCAATATCCCGATGCCGATGAAAATAGCTTTAAAACTTTACGCTTTTGTATTTCCGGCGGTTCGGCTATGCCGGTTGCTTTATTAACGAATTTTGAGAAGAAGTTTAATGTGATGATTTCAGAAGGATATGGTCTATCAGAAGCATCCCCTGTAACCTGCTTTAATCCAATCGATCGCCCAAGAAAACCTGGCTCCATTGGTAAATCAATTATTCATGTGGAGAATAAGGTGGTGGATGAATTGGGTGAAAAGGTTCAATCGGGTGAAGTTGGAGAGTTAATAGTGAAGGGTCCAAATGTGATGAAGGGCTATTATAAAATGCCTGAAGAAACCGTAGCGACAATTAAGGATGGTTGGTTATATACGGGTGATTTAGCTCGAGAAGATGATGAAGGTTATTTTTATATTGTAGACAGGAAAAAAGATATGGTTATTGTCGGTGGATTTAACGTGTATCCAAGAGAAGTGGAAGAGGTCTTATTCGCCCATCCAGAAATATCGGAAGTAGCCGTAATAGGGGCTCCGGATCCGAATCTTGGAGAAGTCATTAAATGTTTTGTAGTGTCCAAAAATCCTGATTTGACGGAAGAACAGTTAATTCACTACTGTCAGGAGCATTTAGCTAAATATAAAGTACCGGAATCGATTGATTTTATGGAAGAGCTCCCCAAAAATACAACCGGTAAAATTCTGCGCAGAGCCTTAAAAAATGCTGTGCTGCAACAAATAAAATAGAAGAACGGTTACTTGGACCCGCAGTGATGCGGGAATTTTTTTTGTTATAAATGAAAAAAATCTTTCCTTATTTTTTTGAGTTTATGCGCGATTGAATTTTTATTCATTTCCTTGTTGGATGTCACCTATTCTTCTTGCAAAAAAATCATATACTATAGCATTTCTGTGTGGATCCGCCTTGATTTCTGTTGTCTGAAAATTCAAAAATAACGATTGCGTTTGTAAAATTTTAAAGCTATAATTTAACAAATAAAAGCATAGAAGCATAAAAGTGTAAAAGGATGGGGGAGCAAAATATGAAAATAAGGAATTTGTTAGGAAGTATCGCGGTACTATCAGCCATTGCACTTACGGGTTGTAGTTCGGATAATCAATCATCCGGGGATGGCGATTCAAATGGGAAAGAAAAACAATATAAAGTAGGAATTTCTCAATTTGTAGAACATCCATCGCTTGATGAAGCAACGAAGGGCTTTAAAAAGGCGCTGGAGGATTCCGGACTGTCCATTAAATATGATGAACAGAATGCTCAGGGTGAGTTAAACAATGTTCAAACGATTGCCAATAACCTAGTGAGTGAAAAAGTAGATCTTATTTTTGCGAATGCAACGCCAAGTGCGCAAACTGCAGCTAATGCAACGAAAGATATACCCATTGTATTTACATCCGTTACAGATCCAGTTGGAGCAAAATTAGTTTCCAGTAAGGAAGCGCCGGATAAAAATGTTACCGGAACGACGGATGCCCATCCAGATGCCATTCCTAATACGGTGAAGTTAATCAAAGAAATAGGCTATAAGAAGATTGGAACAATTTATAATGCCGGTGAACAGAATTCGGAGGTTCAAGTAGATACTGTTGAAGCAGAAGCAAAGAAAAATGGACTAAAACTTGAAAAGGTTTCGGTTGCAAACACTTCTGAAGTAAAGCAAGCTGCAGATTCCTTAGTGGGCAGAGTGGATGCTCTCTATGTCATAACGGATAATACAGTGGTATCCGCACTTGAGTCAGTGATTCAGGTGGCAGAAAAAGAAAGTCTTCCATTATTTGTTGGTGAACTAGATTCTGTTAAAAGAGGTGGTTTTGCCGCATATGGTTTCAATTATTACGATATTGGTTATCAGGCCGGTGAACAGGCTATCCAATTGTTAAAGAGTGAAAAAGAGGTAAAGGAACTGCCTGTTGAAGCACCAAGCAACTTGAAATTGGTTGTTAATAAGTCAGCCGCTGAGAAAATGAAGATAGACCTTACACAAATGAAAGAAGAAGCTGAATTTGTGAAATAGTTCTTTCAGCCGTAAATAATTCCAAACAGAAAGGGAGGGTAATACGTGTTTGCATCTGTTTTTGGTTCGGTGGAAGCCGGCATTATATATAGCCTTATGGCATTAGGTATTTATTTATCATTTCGAATTCTTAACTTTCCCGATATGACAGTGGACGGCAGCTTTGTAACAGGGGCAGCCGTTGCTTCTATTTTAATTACAGGCGGAACAAATCCATTGCTCGCTACTATTTCTGCTATATTTGTTGGGTTCTTCGTTGGAATCGTGACGGGGTTACTGCATACAAAAGGTGGAATTAATCCGCTCTTATCGGGAATTTTAATGATGATTGCCTTATATTCTATTAATCTAAGAATTCTTGGCAAGCCAAATGTATCATTATTATCAGAAGATACGGTTTTTACCCAGCTTGGTACATGGTGGTCCAGCCTTGGAATGGATGACTGGATTGGTTCTGTTTTTACAAGCATTGGATTAGAAAGTTACATCCCTCATACATGGTCTATAGTTTTACCGATGGTTGTAGTTGTTCTCCTTGTGAAAGTAGTGTTGGACGCTTTTATGAAAACGGAGATTGGTCTTGCGATTCGGGGCACAGGAGATAATGAACAAATGGTTCGCAGCTTTTCAGTTCATACGGATATAACAAAAATGCTCGGACTCGGAATCGCTAATGGACTGGTGGCTTTATCAGGAGCTTTTGTTGCACAGTATAACGGTTCCGCTGATGTTGGGATGGGAATCGGGATTATTGTCATTGGACTTGCTTCCGTTATTATCGGAGAAGCAGTATTTGGTTCCAAGTCGATTGCCAGAGCTACCTTTGCAGTCATTGGTGGAGCGATTCTGTATCGATTGGTTGTTGCCTTTGCCCTTAAAGTGGAGTTTCTTGAAGCGGGAGATATGAAATTAATCACAGCAGTTATTGTCATCGTTGCCTTGCTCATTCCGAAATGGATAGACGGTACAAAAAAACGCCGTAAAAGACGCAATCGAATGAGAAGCTTACATGCTGAACCCGCTAAAACCAGTATAGATCGGAATGGAGGAGAGCAACTTGCTGCAACTAAGTCAGATATTTAAAGTATTTAATGAGGGCTCTCCTGATGAAAAAGTGGCATTGAATCAGATAAATCTTGAACTGAAGCAGGGTGATTTTGTAACGGTTATTGGTAGTAATGGAGCCGGTAAGTCTACGCTAATGAACTTGATTTCAGGTAAAATCTTGCCTGATTCAGGGAGAATCGTCATTAATGATACCGATTTAACGTATGCTGGAGAGCATCGTCGTGCCAGGAAAATAGGAAGGGTCTTTCAGGATCCGTTGGCTGGGACTGCGCCGACGATGACGATTGAAGAAAATCTGGCGATTGCCTATGCCAGAACAAAAAAAGCAGGGCTCGGGTTCGGTGTTACAAATAAGCGCAGAAAATTTTTTAAAGCCAAACTGGCAGAGCTTCATTTAGGGCTCGAAAACCGCTTATCAGCTAAGGTCGGATTGTTGTCAGGCGGAGAACGGCAAGCATTATCTTTATTAATGGCTACGTTCACAGAACCGGATATTCTGCTTCTTGATGAACATACCGCAGCGCTTGATCCGTCGAGGGCAGAGCTAATAACGGAGCTTACGAAGAAAATCGTGAAAGAGCACAAATTGACAACCTTAATGGTTACCCACAATATGCAGCAGGCTCTTGAT
>JAZUQD010000354.1:0-2706 GCA_045605505.1 Pradoshia sp. | reverse complement strand
TAGCCATGTCGTTCTGTGAGCCAAGGAGTTGGCTGTGGGTGTTGTCTTCCTAAGACCGCTTGGCCTCCGACTTCAGTTCGACGGGAAAAAGGTCCACCGGACCTTTTTCTGCTTCCGTCACATCCTATCTTCCACAGTTTGAATGAATGCGATAAATAAGGCAGAAACGTTGTATTTATGCGGAGGAAACCACGTATATGGTACGATATCCGGCATTGGACTTGGCATACACTAAAACCTCGATGTGTTAGTGCCAAGAGTCGTCCGGGTTCTGCTCGTACTGTTTTTGTTCCATACGTAGGAAATGCAGATATGTCGAAAGGAAAACGCCGCTATTTGTACAGCAAGAACCTAGCCAAGTCACAGATTGAAACACTATTTGAGGAAGAATTGAAATTTATGGAGTTACTCCTTTCAAAGAATAAAGACCTTATGAATATCAAAAAGTTTATGGACGAGGAAAGAGGACTTGAAACAACCTACATCACAATTAAAAAGAAAATGTAAAAATGTTGTTTATATTTGATGAAATCAATGATATAATTGATATATATTTTTGTAGAGAGGGGTTATATTATGGGATTGCTAAATAAAACATTTGACTTTGCCAAAAAAGCAACTGGTGCGGTTGTTGATACCGCTAGCAAAAAGATAGCAGAAGCAAAACAAAAAAAGGAGGAAGAAGGTTTATTGCGGAATTCCCGTATAAGTATAGGTATATTATAAGACAAAAAGATTCTGTTTCATTAGACCTTGTTTTATGGGAAGTATTAGAAAGAGATTCTTACGTTATTTATAATGCGGATGAAGAACCTGTTTATATTGCAAAAGGAACAGTAATGATGGGAAAACATCATTTTATTGTTACTGATCCAGAAAAACAAGTAATGGGAAAGGTTAACAAAGCATTATTCAATGTTCCTATTCCATTTATGAAAGAGAGAAAAACATGTTCTATAGAGCTTGCAGGACAAGAAGCTTTTGAAATGGAAACGTGTATATCATTTAATGAGCGTGAATATACCGTTTCTAATAGAGGCATGACCATAAAGGCAGATAACAGAGAAAAAGAATTTCAAATATTCGACAAAAAAAGTAAAAAGCCAATTATACATATTTATAAAGTTCGTTCAGATGAGGGCTTTTTTAATGATAAATATTTTGTTGGATTTGATGAAGAATCAAATAAAATGCTTGCTCTGTTAATGACAATAGGAATTGATACTATACGTTTTGGAGAAGATTAATTTTTTGGAGCTAACTATATAAAAGTCAAGTGATTTTTAAAAAAATAAAAATTTAGTTAGCTAAGTATGCATATTGAAAATATATAAATAATTGTGGATTTTGTGGCACGACAAATAAACCGTCTAGGGAAGGCGGATTGTAAAAAGCAATCTTTTTGTTTAGGCCAAAAGCTCAGGATTGAATGGTTGCCCTGTGTTTAAGAGGTGAAAGATAATTCTTAAGAGCTTTCTGATACAATGACCTTGGGCACATCTGTGACCTTTGCCTTCAGCTAACTTTTTGTTGTAGTAGGCATAGAAGACTTCATTGTGGATGATAACCGGTAAAATAATCTGATATAAAGTTTTTCTCAGATACCGGGAGCCTTTCTTCGTAATAGCTGTATGTTGAGCCGTAAATTGACTGGATTCATAGTGATAAGGGGCAACACCGGAAAATTTAATGATCTGAGATGCTTTGGTGTAGTTGCAAATATCTCCTAATTCTGCTAAAATAGAAGTACCAGAGAAATGTGATATTCCTGGTATGGTGAGGATAGGAGAGTTGTTTTGAACAGAGAACTCTTCTATCTTTTTGTCTATTTCAGAAAGTTGTTCTTCCAGCAATTCAATCTGGCTTACAAGATGCCGGATCTGGATTTCTTCAGCGACGGAAGGTATGCCTATAGAAGCTTTGGCAGTCCTTTTAAGCTGCTCAGCAGAAAGAGAGATTCGTTTTCCACGTCCCTTGAATTCAAAACATTTACGGATACTGCGGATGTCAGAATTCGCAACAGCAACGGCAGAAGAGAATGTTTTTAAAATATTCATGTAGACGATCCCGTATTTAGAATGAAATAGAGAGTTAAATTCGGGAAATACAATGTCAATGCATTTCTGAAGACGGTTTTTGTAGATATTTAACTCTTCTTTGAGGTTGTGATGATGCCGGGTCAGTTGCTTCTGCTCATAAAGGTCAAAACGGTTTACTTTAGTAATACGGTAAGGCTTTTTACGCTGATTAGAGCCAATCACGTCACAGATGGTAAGAGAATCAAGGGGGTCATTTTTGGTGATACCACCCTGGAGTTTCCTGGTAAGGTCAGTAGTTGTAGGGTTGATCAAAGCAACTGTATACCGACTGTCCAGAAGATATTTAAGCAGGGCAAAGTGATAATGCCCGGTATCTTCCATGCCGATAAGAAGTTCTGATTTGGCATAGCTGCTTAGTTTTTTGATGAGTAACAGGAAGCCTTCCTGATTGTTATTAAAATCAGAAGGATTTAAGAGTATTTCTCCGGTCTCTCTGTCAACCATGGAGAAAGTGTGTTGGTTTTTACCGATGTCAATTCCGACTAAGATCATGATAATGCATTCCTTTCGTAAAAAATATGTAATGTGTTATCCACAGCACTCATTTCGTAAAACCTGGTACGAGATACGAATTCAAGACTCATCTAACTAATCATTACTTAGAAAT
>JAZUQD010000353.1:0-1857 GCA_045605505.1 Pradoshia sp. | reverse complement strand
TCGTTTCCTTGATTTTGAAACTGGCGAGAATAAAGCAATCATGGCCAATAACTATGACTGGATTGGCAATATGAACTTAATTACCTTCCTAAGGGATATTGGTAAAAACTTTGGTCTTAACTACATGCTTGCAAAAGATTCAGTACAATCTCGTATTGAATCAGGTATTTCATTTACCGAATTTAGCTACATGATTATGCAATCTCTTGATTTCCTTAAGTTATACGAAACACAAGGTTGCCGTTTGCAAATCGGTGGAAGTGACCAGTGGGGAAATATTACGGCAGGACTGGAATTGATTCGTAAAACGAAGGAAGATGCAAAAGCATTTGGTTTAACAGTTCCACTTGTTACGAAATCAGACGGAACTAAATTTGGTAAAACAGAAGGCGGAGCGATATGGTTAGATCGTGAGAAAACGTCTCCTTATGAGTTCTACCAATTCTGGATTAATACAGATGATCGTGATGTTATTAAATACATTAAATACTTTACATTCTTAAGCAAAGAAGAAATTGAAGCGCTGGAGAAAGAAGTTGCTGAAGCTCCGGAAAAACGTGCGGCTCAAAAGGCGCTTGCTGAAGAAGTAACTAAGCTTGTACATGGGGAAGAAGCTTTACAACAAGCCATCAATATCTCTAAGGCATTATTCAGCGGGGATATTAAACAACTATCTGTAGAAGAAATTCGCCAAGGCTTCAAGGATGTTCCGAGTTTTGAAGTTAGCAGCAATGAAGAATTATTATTGGTAGATTTACTTGTAAATGCAAAAATTTCTTCCTCTAAACGTCAGGCGCGTGAGGATATCACAAATGGTGCTATCTACATCAACGGAGAAAGAGTCACAGAACTTACTCATACGATGACAGAGGCTGATAAATTAGAAGGACAATTTACGGTAATTCGCCGCGGTAAAAAGAAATATACACTGATCCAATACGTTTAAGAATGAATCAAAGAGGGCTGTCTATCTGACAGCCCTTTTATTGTAGGGAACAAGATAAAGGTTTTCTTAACGTCTTTGTGGAGGATTTATGCCTCTCCTGTTGAACTTCTTAGAGTGGTAGGGGAGCAGAAGGATACAGTGCTGAGAATATACTTAATAAGTATAGAAACGAATGTGATTTTTGTTTTGGAGGTGGGTCTATGAGTCAAAAAAGAAATTTAGTGTTATTTATTGCTTCTAGTTTAGATGGATATATCGCCACAAAGGATGATTCTCTTGAATGGCTATTCAATGTTGAAGGTGAAGGTGATAATGGATTTACTGAGTTTTATGAAAAAGTCGATACCGTTTTACTTGGTAAACGGACTTATGACTGGCTTATGAAACAAGATCTAGAGGAATATCCATATAAAGATAAAGAATGCTATGTATTTACAAGGTCTTCAATGAAGGATACCAAAGATGTGAAATTTATTAATGAAGATGTAACTAAATTTATTGATAAACTTAATAACCAAGATGGCAAGAACATATGGATTGTCGGTGGGGGAGAATTATTACATGATTTCATGAAAGAAAAATTGGTGGATGAACTCATCATAACGCTAGCACCAACCATACTTGGCAGTGGTATTCCTTTATTTAAAGAGGGGGATTATCAAGTAGACCTTACATTGAAGAGGGTGAGAAACTTTAATCAGTTTGCAGAACTCCATTATGTTATTAAAAAAAATAAGGGGTGTTATTAACGGAGGTTGTATATCATGGGTTGTTGATCATCTCCTTTTTGTTTTATAGAGAGGGCAGGATAACGGAATAAGACAATCTTATTTAATCATATCTTAGGAAAAATGATTTGGGTGTGATAACTAAGTGAAGACACAAAATCAATTTATTTTCTATACCATTAA
>JAZUQD010000352.1:0-3976 GCA_045605505.1 Pradoshia sp. | reverse complement strand
GGCTCTGTTTAAATTAAAGGGTTGAGGTATTCCATGCAAAAAGATAAGATGAATTTGCTAATTATTAATATACTGTGTATTTTTATATGTCTTGCGGTGATTACGCCGTTGCTTATGATGGGAAAATACAATTATCCATCTGCAGATGACTGGTCATTTGGTGCATCAACAGTTCAGGTGATTAATAATGGAGGAAATTTGTGGGATGTGCTGTGTGAAGCATTTGATGTGGCAATTCTTTGGAGAGAAAAGGGAGAGCCTAGATACGCAAATGCTTTTCTGGGGGCTTTACAACCTGGAATCTGGGGAGAACATTTTTATAGTATTACACCTTGGATCATGTTAAGCAGTATTGTGTTATCTGAAATTATTTTTTCATTCTATCTATTGCAGGATAAAGAGGGGAAGAACAAGAAGTGGATCTTACCTATTGTGATTCCTACATTAACGATTCAAATTTTGTGTGTTCCTTATCCCGTTGAGACTTTTTATTGGTACACAGGCGCGGTCAACTATACGTTTATCTTTAGTCTGTCACTGGTGCTGTTAACAATTTTTCTAAAATTAAAGGAGGGAAACTGTAAGAAGAGGACAACTCCCCTACTGATGCTGATCGGTAGCGTAATTGCGATTTTTGTCGGAGGAGACAGTTATGCGGCTAGTCTTTCATCCGTGTGTATTTTTTGCACTCTTTCACTGTGGATGATTTGGAAAGATAAAAAGGCATTTTTACGAACTTTACCTATTACCGCCATCACAACAGCAGGCTTACTCATATGTCTGGTTGCTCCCGGTAATCAAGTGCGATTACAGCAGGAATTTGGTGGAACAACAACCGGAGCAGTTAACGCAGTGTTTATGTCTTTGTTCAAAACCGCATCCAATATTTATTCTTGGACAAGTTTAAAAATAATAATTATGGTGATATTGGTAATACCGTTTCTATGGATAGCATTAAAGAATGTGGATTTTTCTTTTAGATTTCCATTACTATTTTCAATCTTTACTTTTGGCATCTATGCTTCTCAGATTGTCGCAACCATGTATGTAGACGGAACGACTGGAGGAAGAAGAATGGCCGATGTGTTGTATTACGCATACCATGTGTGGATTTTAATCAATGTTGGATATTGGATAGGCTGGATTCAGAGAAAGCCGTTTAGAATCAAAGAAGAAATGATTGCTAAATTAGAGCATATTATAAGCAGACATATTCTAAAGTGGTTTCTGGTAGTAGGAAGTGTGCTTTTTACTGTGATTTGTATATTAGAATTACAACATCTTTCTACATACAGAGCATGCGCATGGATGATAAATGGGTACGCGCAGGAATATGCCCAAGCTTGGGAAAACAGATTGGTTATTTTGAAAGATGACTCCTTAAAAAAAGTATATTTTGAACCATTGCCAGGGTATGAAGAACTTGTTTTTTATGCAGATTTTCAAAAAGGAGAGCATTGGGTCAATAAAGCCTGCGCTGATTATTACCAGAAGGATTACGTAGGATTAAAATAATAAAGAAAGTGTGTGAGTAAGTACATCCTTTACAAATCTTCTACACACTCGTTTATATTAATCCTCTCCTTGATTACATATTGAGGGGAATTATTCATGCTTATATAAATTCGTCCCACATACTCCCCCACTAACCCAAGGATAACCATTATCATTCCTCCAAAAAATACAACAGCAGCCATCAACGAACTAAAACCCAAAGGAACACTCGGATTTACAAGCTTTTTAATTATTGTATAAACACCGTACAAGAACCCTATAGTAGCACATCCCGTCCCAAGCATCGTAGCAATTCTCAAAGGCTTTACCGAGAACGCTGTAAATCCATTAAACCACAAATTCAATAGTTTTTTCAAGGTATACCCAGATTTTCCCACCTCTCTTTCCCTGTGATTTACAGGTACATTGATGATATTTTTAGTCGCTCTGAGCACTAAACCAATCACATAAGGATAAGAATTTTCATAGCGAATCATATCCTCCACCACAAATCTTCTGACTGCAAAATAACTTGAGATGTACAAATCTGCCGGTTTTTCCAGCATGATTCTGGTCATTAGATCATTAACTTTACTGCCAAAATTGCGAAAACCAGAATGTTGCTTATGCTCATAGCTAGCATAAACCGCATCATAACCTTCCTGTAATTTCTCCAAAAGCTTATCTACCTCATCCGCCGGTGTCTGACCATCATCATCCAAACATACTACATAATCTCCCTTAGTAGCTCTAAGTCCTGCCATCAATGCAGCATGCTGCCCAAAATTCTTGGAAAAACTAATCCCTTGGATCCTTTTATCTGCCGCACAAATCTTCTTAATAACCGACAGTGTATTATCCGGTGAACAATCATTAACCAGGATTACTTCATAATCATATTTTTTAAGATTCTCCATAGTGGCTGTTATCTCTGCAATCACATTCTCCAATGTTTTTTCCGAACGGTAACATGGAATTACAAAACTAATTTTTCTCATCTCTCCAACCCTTTTCTCTTTCCATAATTTTTCATAATTTGCCTCTTTCACAGGCCCATATCATTAAAGTTCTTCACGCGGATTAATCACTGCCATTAGAACCATATCCCTAAACACACCATTTACACACACATCATCCCTCAAATAAGCCTCCCTGACAAATCCGGCTTTCTCATAACTGCCTATGGCTCTGAGGTTATCTGCATAAACTCGAAGAAATATTTTGTGAAGTTTTAATTCATTAAACGCGTACTCTATCATCAGCTTCGCAGCTTTGGTTCCAACACCTTTTCCTCTGGAGTCTGCCTCGCCAATAAAAATTCCGTATTCTCCTTTTCGGTGATCCATGTCAATATCTCTAATGTATACAGAACCCAAAAGTCTATCTGTTTCAGCCTCACAAATAATCATCTGGACTGCCTTTCCGGTCTCCACCACATTGTGCAGCCATGCAAGATGACCTTCTTTTGTAAATAATTTCTGGTAAATAAAATGTTTTCTGACCCCATCGCTGTTTCTCCATGCTACGATCAAGTCTGTATCTTCTTCTGTCATGGGACGAAGATAAATACCCGCGTTCTCATCTTTATACCTATTCATATCTTTTCCTCTTTCTTAAGCCAAAATACTTACTAACTCTCACAATTATAGCCGCCTCAATAACCATATTGTAAGATCCGGGCTACATATATGATAAGTCCTATATGAAAGACAGCAGCCGGCAAATAATATTTTTGCCTACAAAGTGCCCATCCAACAATTCCCACCCCAATCAGATATCCATAATAAAGTATCATCATTTTTATCCATTCCAAAACCCCCGCAAAAAACTTACCGGTGGAAGGATCAACGAACAACCAGTTAACCAGCCCATATGCCCATTCTCCCAAAGATATTCCATTTACGAATACACCAACCAAACTCAGTAATACAATTGTCAGACAGGCAGATATCACCCACTTCATCCCTGCCTTCTTATGCCATGACCGTATACCCAATACAATTACCAGGACAAAATACTGCATCTGCAATGCACAGGCAATCCCTAATAAAATACCCATTATGTGATAATGTTTATGCTTCCCCAAAAGACAGGCAGCCATTACCATGCCAACACAGACAGCGTCTATATGTATCCACACTACTCCATATTCCAACACCAACGGAGAAATAAGCAAAAGAGCATATCCTGCCAGTTCAGTCATTCTGTTCCTTTTTCCCTCAGACTGACTGTGTAACAATATGATACCTAATATTGCAACCAGGAAATCAAAGATTACAATAATCCATTTTAATGTGTGGATCGGCAAGCCGGGAACATAAGAAAGCAGCAAAATAAACAAGCTATAAAAAGGAGTATGAAGGTAGCCCGGTGCATCTGCGTAAAATTGATTCCCATAATCAAAGCTATTATGCCAGATGACTTGTCTGCGCATAAGCAAAGCCACAATTGTTATCAATACAAAGGCCACATAAAACAGCCA
>JAZUQD010000351.1:0-5052 GCA_045605505.1 Pradoshia sp. | reverse complement strand
AAGAAAATGAAAGCCTTTACAAATGATAAGGGTTTGAATTTATGATGCCTTCTCTCTTTTTCTTTGCTTATTATTCGTAATAAAAATGGGAACAGGGGGTTGAATTATGTCAAAAAGAACTTGGTTAAAATCATCAATGTTTTTAGCGGTTAGTGTACTGTTACTTGGCGGATGTGCAGGAGATAACTCAACAGCAAAACCGGGGAAAGAAGGAGATAGTGGAAGAATCGCTTTCTATTCACCTGAAACACCTGATATGACCAAAGAACTGGCAGCAAAGTTTGAAGAACTTCATGGTGGCAGTGTTGATGTTCAATATGCAGGTACAAATATATTAGTGAACAAAATGATGGCTGAAAAGGATAATCCGCAAGCTGATATTTGGTACGGAGGCGGAGGCATCCTTCCTTTCGAAGCAAATGCAGACAAAGGAATTATCGGGGCCTATACTCCTGAAATAGCGAAGGATTGGGAAGTAGTAGAAAACGGCATTAAGGTAAAGCATCAGGATGGCAAATATGTTGGCGTCGAAGTATTTGTATTAGGTTTTTCATATAATACGGAATTAGTAAAACCGGAGGATGCTCCTAAAACTTGGGATGATTTATTAGATCCCAAATGGAAAGGTAAAATCCAATTTCCGAATCCAGCTGCTTCTGGAACTGCAACTCTCATGGTTTTAAATGAGATGATGCAGCGTGGTGAAAAGGAGGGATGGGAATTTTTCGAGAAATTGATGGAACAGGCTAATTCCACTCCAGATTCTGGTTCAGCCCCAACGAAAGCAGTCGCAATGGGTGAAGCACATATTGGAATTGGATTTGATTTTATGGCTTATGAAGCAAAAGCTAAAGGTGAAACAGTCGATTTCATCGTTCCTGACAAAACTCCTATTCTTGTAAATCCAGTATCGATTGTGGAAGGTGGACCTAATCCAGAAGGCGGAAAAAAATTCATTGACTTCCTGCTTTCTAAAGAAGGCCAGCAAATCCTAGCAGATTGGTACCACATACCAATTAACCCTGAAGTAGAGTCGAAAACACCTCTATCTCTTGAAAAGATAAAATCAAATGCTGTGGATTTGGATATTGACTGGGTGAATGAAAATTATGATCGCGTTCGAAACGAGTGGAAAGAAAAATTCCAGTAAATAAAGGTGGATTGTTATGGGTTCAGTAAAAATTAATCAGTTAAATAAAGAATTTTCAGGTGTAAAAGCATTAACTAATGTGAACCTGGATATCCAGGAGGGCGAATTTTTCGCTCTCTTGGGTCCCTCTGGTTGCGGGAAAACTACCACTATGCGATGTATTGCCGGTTTTGAACAACCAACATCAGGAACCATCAGCATTGGGGATAAGGTAGTGAACAATATACCACCTAATAAACGTAATTGTGGGATGGTATTCCAAAGTTATGCTCTTTTCCCTCACATGAATGTTTTCGAAAATGTAGCATACAGCCTTAATATCAAACAATTAAATTCAAGCAATCTTTTATCAAAGTTTGGAATCTATGCTCGCCTTCTTAATCGCCGATTAGGAAGAACCCCTAAAGTAATAGAAAAAAAGATTGTCGAGATCCTTGAATATGTCGAGTTAGATCAATATGCAAAACGATTAACGAGTGAATTATCAGGTGGGCAACAGCAGCGTGTGGCTTTAGCACGTGCATTGATTATGGAGCCTGCGGTTCTTTTAATGGATGAACCCCTATCCAATCTAGATCAAAAGCTGCGCCATTCCATGCGCAATACCATCCGAAGAATCCAGCAAGACCTTGGGATTACAACTATTTTCGTTACACACGATCAAGAGGAAGCAATGAGTATGGCAGACCGAGTAGCGGTCATGAATGGAGGCGAAGTTATGCAAATTGGAACGCCTACAGATTTATACAGTAACCCCGCTACCCCTTTCATCGCCAATTTCGTAGGAACTTCCAATATGTTAAAGGGATCTATTATTGAAGAAAAAAATGATATCTCAATCGTAAAGGGAAATGGATTTAAATTACGATCAACTCATAAAGGCAGTAAAAAAGAAGTCGAGGTCATTATCCGTCCTGAAAGCATCCAGATTTATAAATCAATGGACTCTATGTTGAACGAATCTCTTAACCTAATAGAGGGAGAAATACTGATTTCAACCTATCTTGGTTCTATTGTCCGTTATGAAGTTAAGGTTGGAAATTATCGTTTATTTGTAGATACTACATACTCCCCTGGAGACGGCATCTTACAAGAAGGAGAAAAGGTGAAAATGGCAATTGAACCTGAAAGGGTGCTTTTGATATGAGTAAACTAAAGGATGCATTAAACGGGTTAAAGCTAGTTAAAATCCTCATTTATCTTTTCTTTGGCCTGTTTTTGATCTTGCCCTTGGTATCCGTCTTTTTAGTCAGTTTTACAGGTCAGCCTGTGAATCTCTTAGGTGCGCTTTTCGATCCCTCCATATTTACTTCAACGATAGAAAAATTTAAAGCATCATCATTGGAGACTTATCAGTCTATTTTTTCTAATAAAGGGTACTTTAATTCTTTGGTGAACAGTTTGCAACTCGCCATAACGGTTGCTGTCATCGTCATCTTAATCTGTATTCCTATAGCCTACGGCATTGCAAGAACAACCATGCCATTTAAGAAGATACTATCTGCTTTATGTACGATACCGTTGATTGTTCCGACTTTCATTTCGGCATATGCCTTTATTTTAATGTTTGGAAGATCTGGTTGGTTTACTTATATATACAATGTCCTCGGCGGAGATGGTATGTTAATCAATCCATATTCCATGACAGGAATTATCATCGCTCAGGTGTTTTTCTTCTTCCCTTATGCCCTATGGCCCATGGTAGCAGCCTTCAAAGTCAGCGATATAACACTTGAGGAAGCATCGCAAAATTTAGGAGCGAAGAGCTGGTTTACCTTTATCTTTGTTACATTTCCATTAGCCATTCCAGGCGTGATTTCAAGTGCTCTGCTCATCTTTACTGTCAGTTTTTCTGATTTCGGTACCCCAATCATCTTGGCTCCCACAAATCTGAATTTATTAGTAGTTGAGGCCTATCGAGAAATCTCTGGCTTCTTTAACTGGGGAGGTGCTGCAATCTTAACCGTTGTTATGATGATAGTCGCAGCATTCTTTTTTTGGCTACAACATTTGTTTACTAAGGGCAAAAATTTTGGTTCGGTTTCTGGAAAACCAAAAACACAAAAATTAAATAACAATAAGATTTTAACCAGAGTTCTTTCCCTATACTCTGGACTCGTTGTATTAATTCCAATGCTTGCAATGGCCTCTATTGTGCTTCAATCTCTTGCAACCACTTGGGGAAAAGATTTACTGCCATCAGGGTATACGTTAAAACATTATCAGACAATCTTCACGAACTCATTGGGCAACATTCAGAACAGTATCATTCTGGCTGTTGGAGCCTTAATCTTGAGTGTTGTAATCGCAACTTTTGTTTCCTATTTTGTTGTGCGTCAAAATTCTTCGAAGTTAGACTTTATAACCAACATTCCTTTAATTGTCCCTGGAATTGCTTTCGGCATTGCGTTAATTCAAACCTTTAATACAGCTCCTTTACAATTAACCGGAACAGCGTTTTTATTAATTATCGCTTATACCATCAGAAGACTTCCTTATATGATTCGCTCGACTATGGGAACGATGAGAGCTATTAAACAGGATATAGAGGAAGCTGCCATTAATTTAGGTGCGACTCCATTGACAGCTGCCATTACGATTATCGGTCCTTTAATGTTACCGGGGATAGCGGCAGGCTCTATTCTGGTATTTGTAACAGTAATTAAGGAAACGAGCATTTCGATACTAATCGCACCTGCAGAGTGGGCACCAATGAGTTTGGCTATATTCCAAAATATTTTACGAGGAGAATACTATACTGCTGCCGCTATGTCAGTCTTCCTTGTAATCCTAGTATCGATTCTGCACGCAATTGCAAGCCGTCTATCTAAAAATTAATGTTTTTATTGGGGGGGAAGAACGCTATGAAAGGATTTATATTCGATCTTGATGGGACCGTTTATTTAGATGAAAATATTATTGATGGTGCTGTTGAAGCCATCAGAGAATTAAAGAACAGAGGCGATAAAGTTGTCTTCCTGACCAATAAATCAATCTCTACACGTCTGGAGTATGTAAATAAGTTGAAAAGATTGGGGATTGATACGACTTTAGACCAAGTGATTAACTCCAATTATATTACAGCAAGGTATTTAAAGGACCATCTGAAGACTGGGGAATCAGTATTAGTTATCGGAGAACAACCCTTATTTGAAGAGTTGATTGAAATGGGAATCTCGATTACCGATAATGAAAAACAGGCGAAATATGTGGTTCTTGGATGGGACCGGAAGTTTACCTACGATAAAATCAATAAAGCGTTTCAAGCTTGGTTAAATCAGGCGAAGATCATTGCGACAAATCCTGACCGGAGCTGTCCGATAAATGGTGGGGAAATCCCAGACTGCGGAGCTATGATTGGAGCACTTGAAGGTGCAACCGGAAAACCGATAGAGGCCGTAACCGGAAAACCATCTAAATTAATGGCTGAATATGTCGTCTCAAAAGTTTTGAACATGAAGCCAGCCGATTGCTATATAGTGGGAGACCGTCTTGAGACTGATATTAAAATGGGAAATGAAAATGGTTTAAATTCAGTGCTTGTCTTAACAGGTATAACAACAAGCGAAATGCTTCAAGAAAGCAACTATCAACCTTCGTTTGTTTTGGAAAGTATAAAAGAAGTAACAAACTTATAGATCAAAGATCCACATTGTACATGGATGCATGATCTCGACGATGTTCATATGCACCCCTCTCTATTCAGCTACCAAACCTTATGCCTACTTACCATTTTTCCTTATAAGCGAACATCTCTATTTGTAAAGCCAAATATACATTTATATAGTAGGAATGGCTTATTTTTATAATAATGTTCATTTTAAATCCTATTCATTCTTCTTATATCATAATTTGTAAGGAGGCAAAAAATTCATAATGGAGAGGATGTACATATGAAAAGA
>JAZUQD010000350.1:0-6552 GCA_045605505.1 Pradoshia sp. | reverse complement strand
CAGTTTGAGAAAGAACGATTTGAAGAACGTAATGATGATTTGGCTGCCACTTCTATTAAAGCGAATCGGGTCATGTCTATTTTTAATCCAGGGATTATGCTAACAGTGAATTTTGGCATCGTACTCGTCCTTTTAGTAGGAGGATGGAATATTAATAATGGACAAATGCAGGTTGGACAAATTGTTGCCTATGTGAATTATATGACTCAAATATTGTTTTCCTTATCGATGATTTCAATGATATTCAATTTCTTTGTACGGGCAAGGGTGTCAGCCGGAAGAATTGGAGAAGTGTTTAATACAGAAGATGTACCAAAAAATCTAGATATGGAAGAGAAAAATGACCATAATGAAGGCATCTTTTTTAACCAAGTCAGTTTTTCATACTTTGGAACGGAAGATTATGTAGTCAAAGATGTTACATTTAATGTGAAACCTGGGGAAACAGTGGGAATCATCGGATCTACAGGTTCAGGAAAGAGTAGTCTGGTTCAGCTGATCCCACGTTTGTATGAACCGTCTAAAGGTGCCATTTATAAGGATGGAATAAATATTCAAACAATCGATCCGGCCATATGGAGAGAGTCTGTCGCGTATGTACCTCAGAAATCGGTCTTATTTACAGGGACGATTAAAGAAAATATTCTTTGGGGTAAGGAAGATGCCAGTATGGAAGAAGTGGTTCAGGCCGCCAAGGCCGCATGTGCTCATTCGTTCATAGAGGCTTTACCAGATGGATACGAGACACATCTTGGACAGGGCGGAATCAATCTATCAGGTGGTCAAAAGCAGAGACTATCGATTGCAAGGGCATTATTGAAAAAATCTTCTGTATTAATTTTGGATGATTCAACGAGCGCGCTAGATGCGGTTACAGAAAAACAATTGAAGGAATCATTGGAGGAAAGAACGCAAGGTTCAATTATTTTTTTAATTGCCCAAAGAATTACTTCTGTTATGGATGCGGATAAAATTATCATTATGGAGAATGGAAGAATCGCGGGGATTGGGAATCATGAAGAGCTTAGGAACCATAATCCTGTTTATCAAGAGATTATACGTTCACAAATAGGTGAGGAGATGATGAGCCATGGCAAATAAAATGGAGAATGGCAGCGAGCCTTCACAGTCTGAGATGCCAAAAGCCGGAGGCAGAGGCCATGGCCACGGTGCGGGTCGTTTTGCTCCTGTGCAAAAACCAAAGGATTTTACGGGAACTCTAAAACGAATATGGGGTTTTTTTGGGACAGAAAAGAAAAATCTTTGGATTATTTTTGCGTTTGTTGTTATTAGTTCTTCCATTAGCCTATTTGTACCTTACTGGATTGGAAAGACCGTCGATCTGATTGCGACAGAACCAATTGATTTAAACCTGCTGCATATTATGATTCTCATTTTAGCAGCAGTTTACGTAACAGACGGAATATCGAATCTTTTTCAAGGCTGGATGATGGCTAAAGTTTCACAGCGGGTGGTCCACGGACTCCGAAGCACGTTATTTCATAAACTTCTTACATTGCCAATTGGTTATTTTGATTCACATGCCCATGGGGATATGATGAGCAGAGTAACCAATGATATCGACAATGTCTCTAGCAGTATTTCACAATCTACGACGCAATTAATGGGTGGAGTAATCACCATTACAGGATCATTTATTATGATGCTTACTTTAAGTCCTATACTGACTGTCGCGGCATGCATTACCGTTCCGTTTATGTATCTATTGACCAAAATGATAGCCAAGCGGACGCGTGTTTTATTTCGCGAGCAACAAAAGCATTTAGGCAGGTTAAATGGACATATAGAAGAATCCATATCCGGAACATTGATCATTAAAGCATTCAACCGTGAAAAACAAGCAGTTGAGACTTTTGAGGCGATAAATGAAAACTTGTTTGAATCAGGCAGGAAGGCGCAAATCTGGTCTGGTTATTTAATGCCCCTAATGAATGCCATAAATAATTTAGGGATTGCTGCGATTGCAATTGTGGGTGGGGTACTTGCTGTTAACGAGGCTGTAACGATAGGTGTCATTGCCAGTTTTGTCAGTTATTCTAGACAGTTTACTAGACCGTTAAATGATTTGGCTAATATATTTAATGTATTTCAATCTGCCGTGGCAGGTGCGGAACGTGTATTTCAGGTGATTGATGAAAATGAAGAAACAAAAGATCGCGAGCATGCGGTCCCTCTCCTGCATTCAATGGGAAATGTAGTTTTTAAAAATGTATCCTTTGGTTATGATCAGAACCATCCCATTTTGAAAAATATCAGTTTTGAAGCTAAGGCGGGCAGCCACAACGCTTTAGTCGGACCAACTGGTGCAGGAAAGACTACCATTACGAATCTCTTAACCAGGTTTTATGAGGTATCTGAGGGGAGCGTCTTAATCGATGGAGTAGATATTCGTGATTATACAAGAGAGAGCTTAAGAGATACATTTGGGATTGTGCTGCAGGATACGTATTTATTTACGGGAACCGTTAAAGAAAATATTAAATATGGCCGATTGGATGCTACAGATGAAGAAATGATCAGGGCTGCTAAAACAGCAAATGCTCACTATTTTATTACGAGATTACCAAATGGGTATGATACGATACTTTCGGAAAATGGAGCCAATTTAAGCCAGGGAAACAGGCAACTGCTAGCTATTGCCCGGGCAATATTGAAGGATCCGGCTATCTTGATTCTGGATGAAGCAACCAGCAGTGTCGATACAAGAACAGAACTAGCGATTCAGAATGCTATGCGTAAAGTGATGAAAGGTCGTACCAGTTTTGTCATTGCGCATCGGTTAAGTACAATTCGTGAAGCAGATACGATTATGGTTATCGACGATGGTCAAGTAAAAGAGAGTGGAACGCATGAAGAATTGCTGCGTCATCATGGTCGATATAGCGAAATGTATGAAAGCCAGTACAAAAATATCCAAACTTCATAGACTGATAAAACCTGCGGAAATCGTTCGCAGGTTTTTTATTTAAATGACAGCCACTTAGACATATAAACATATGAATAAGCTCTAAAAAAATAAAAAACAGAAAAACGCTAGGTGAAGACAATGAAAGCGCATACAAGTATTCAGAATAAATTAAATAGTCTAATAATTTAGAAAAATCAGTTGACTATATGTCCAGAAGGTCGTATTATAAATTTCAACAAGATAACAAAACAGGTGGTATTTGGAAGTGTTTTAATCGGGTATCTAAATAAAATTTAATAAGAACAAGCAATGATAAGGATAAGTAATAATTGGGTTGAACAGGTACAGAGAGCCGATGGTGCTGAGAATCGGAGCTGTTTCCAACTATGAACTCCCCTTAGAGCGTCTGTATGAAACCTTTTAGTAATGCAGGCCGGGTTGACCGATTAACCCGTTATCAAAATCAAAGAGTGCATGATCGAAATGGCGATCGTGAATTAGGGTGGTACCATGGAAGGGAAAACAAGCCTTTTCATCCCTACGTTTCATTTAGAAACGTATGGGATGAGGAGGCTTTTTTATTTTATTAAAACGAACCTGGCAAATGAGCCTATCACTAATCAGGAGGTAGATTCCATGTTGGAGAAAACAGCTCTTGCTGAGAAAAAAATAGTAACTGAAATGAAAATCAGCGGAGCCGAGATGTTGGTCAACGCTCTAAAAAAGCAAGGAGTGGAGGTTCTGTTTGGATATCCGGGAGGCGCCGTTCTGCCCATCTATGATGCGCTTTTCAATGCAGGCATGAAACACATATTACCGAGACATGAGCAAGGTGCCATCCATGCAGCTGAAGGATATGCAAGGATAAGTGGAAAGCCTGGGGTTGTCATTGCAACTTCAGGTCCGGGAGCAACCAATATTGTTACAGGGCTTGCAGATGCCATGATGGATTCCTTGCCTCTAGTGGTCTTTACTGGTCAGGTTGGTACAGGAGTAATTGGAACAGATGCTTTTCAGGAAGCAGATATTTTAGGAATTACAACTCCAATTACAAAGCATAACTATCAAATTCGAAATACAGCAGATATTCCAAGAATCGTGAAAGAAGCCTTTCATATTGCTGCAACTGGGAGGCCGGGGCCAGTCCTTATCGATATCCCGAAAGATATGGCTCAGCTCATCGTGGTAGAGGAGGAACCCGAAACGATTCATCTGCCGGGATATCAGCCAAAGTATGAACCAAATTATCTACAAATCAGAAAACTTGTGGAGGCTGTCAGCTCTTCGAAGAAACCAGTTATTCTGGCAGGAGCAGGAATCCTTCATGCGAAAGCCTCAAAGTACTTACTAGAATATGCAGAGCAGCAGAACATCCCGATTGTCCATACATTACTCGGTCTTGGCAGTTTTCCTCCTAATCATCCTTTATATATTGGGATGGGCGGAATGCACGGAATATACGCAGCCAATATGGCGTTGTCTGAAAGTGATCTATTAATCAATATTGGGGCTAGATTTGATGACCGTTTAACAGGCAATCTATCAAAATTTGCTCCCTATGCAATGGTTGCCCATATTGATATTGATCCTGCTGAAATCGGTAAAAATGTTCCGACTGCCATTCCGGTTGTAGGAGATGCCAGACATGCTCTAAAACAGTTAATCAAGCAGAATGGCAAACAATCTGATAACGAGGCCTGGAGGCAACAAATCCGGTCATGGCTAGAGGACGCACCTTTCTATTATGAAAAGGGGAACGGTCAGTATATTAAGCCACAGAGAGTGATGGAAATGATTTATGAAATGAGTAAAGGGGATGCCATTGTGACAACGGATGTTGGGCAGCATCAAATGTGGGCGGCTCAGTACTATCCATTTAAACGGCCAAATGCATGGGTAACCTCTGGAGGACTTGGCACAATGGGCTTTGGGTTACCGGCATCCATTGGTGCACAAATCGCTGAACCGGATGATTTGGTTATATCTGTAAATGGTGATGGAGGTATACAAATGTCCATTCAGGAACTTGCTGTTATAGCCGAACATAATTTGCCGGTCAAAATTATCATTATAAACAATGGATCTCTCGGGATGGTTCGTCAATGGCAAGAAATTTTCTATGAGTCACGATACTCAGAAAGTGTATTCCAATTCCAGCCATCATTCGCCAAGTTAGCAGAAGCGTATGGGATAAAAGGATATGATGTGCGAACAGAAGAAGAAGCGGAAAATATATTTCGTGAAGAATTTAGTAAACACGCCCCAGTCCTAATCAATGTTTTTGTGGAACCTGAAGAAAATGTATATCCAATGGTTGCACCTGGAAAGGGAATTAATGAAATGGTAGGGGTGAAGAAAAGTTGAAAAGAATCATCACTTTAACCGTTATAAACAAACCGGGTGTGCTGAACCGGATTACCAATTTATTTTCAAAACGGAATTATAACATAGAGAGTATTACGGTAGGGCAATCAGAAATGGAAGAAAGGGCGCGAATAACCTGTATCGTACATGTTGAATCTGTCCAGATAGCTGAACAAATGACCAAACAACTAAATAAACAAATAGATGTGATTAAGGTACAGGATATAACGGATCAATCCGTTGTAGCACGGGAGCTGGCGCTTGTAAAAGTAACAGCAACTCCTCAATCGAGAAATGAGATTTACTCTCTCATAGAACCTTTCAGAGCTTCTGTTATTGATATTGGCAAGGAAAGCCTTGTGATCCAAATAACTGGCGAATCGAATAAAATTGAGGCATTTATCGAATTGATCAAGCCGTATGGAATTAAGGAATTGGCGAGAACCGGTACGACCGCTTTTGCCCGTTCCACTCAAATGGGGAACCAAGGAACAAAGAATTATTCCATTGTTTAAATAAAAAGATAAGGGAGAGAACAATATGGCAAAAATGTACTATCAAAATGAGGCAAATGAAGCAGCGTTAGCAAATAAAAAGATAGCGGTTGTTGGATATGGATCACAGGGTCATGCTCATGCACAAAACTTAAGGGATAGTGGCGCGGAAGTAGTAATAGGATTGCGTGAGGGAAAATCATGGAATCAGGCGGTGGAAGATGGATTCGAAGTTAAGTCTGTAAGAGAAGCAAGTGAAGAAGCGGATGTAATCATGATTCTTTTACCGGATGAACACCAAACAAAAGTATATAAAGCAGAAATTGAACCAGTCTTGCGGGAAGGCCACACACTTATGTTCGCTCATGGTTTTAACGTCCATTATCATCAAATCGTTCCTCCGAAATTTGTAGATGTATCTCTTGTGGCACCAAAAGGGCCAGGTCATTTAGTAAGAAGGACATTTGAACAGGGGGCTGGCGTTCCGGCACTGTTTGCCATCTACCAGGATGTATCAGGGGAAGCGGCTGAGGTGGCACTAGCCTATGCAAAAGGAATTGGAGCACTAAGGGCAGGGGCACTCGAAACAACCTTTAAAGAAGAAACAGAGACAGATTTATTCGGTGAACAGGCAGTTCTTTGCGGCGGTTTAACATCTTTAGTCAAAGCGGGATTTGAATCATTGACTGAAGCAGGCTACCAGCCTGAATTAGCATATTTTGAATGTTTGCACGAACTGAAATTAATTGTCGATCTCATGTATGA
>JAZUQD010000349.1:0-6008 GCA_045605505.1 Pradoshia sp. | reverse complement strand
TGGATGGCGATTAATTTCTACAGATGTGTGAAATAAATAATTTGCAAATGGAAAGGTGACCATTTTATGGTAAAATATTAAAAATGTAAGCGGATTAGAACAGGTAAATAAGAATTGGGATGGTGAGGGTATGGAAACAAGAGCTCAGAATCAAGTAAATCTTTATAAGGAAGGCCAGCGAGATAAAGGCCGGCTGCTAATTAGTTGTCCCGATCAGCCTGGAATTGTAGCAGCTGTATCTGATTTCTTGTTTAAACAAGGCGCCAATATCCTTGAATCCAACCAATATTCAACGGACAACAATGCGGGGACATTTTTCATGAGGATTGAATTTGAGTGTCCAGATCTGGATAAAAAAGAGATTAGATTGAAAGAAGGATTTCTTTCAATAGCGAATAAGTTTAAGATGAAATGGGATATTATTTTTAACTATCATATAAAGAAAACAGCTATATTTGTTTCGAAGGAGCTTCATTGTTTACGAGAACTATTATGGGAATGGCAATCAGGCGATTTAATGACAGAGGAACCGATTGTAATCAGTAATCACATGGATGCCAAAGAGTTAGTAGAATCGATGCATATCCCTTTCTTCTATATACCTGTGACAAAAGAAACGAAGAACGAAGCGGAGGAAAAGCAGAAGGAGCTGCTCGATCAATATGAGATTGACTTAATCGTGTTAGCACGCTATATGCAAATCCTATCTCCAAGCTTCGTTAAAAGGTTTAAGAATAGAATTATTAATATACATCACTCCTTTTTGCCTGCATTTATGGGAGCGCGTCCATATGAAAGAGCATTTGCGCGCGGGGTAAAATTGATTGGAGCTACCAGTCACTTTGTAACAGATGAATTGGATGAGGGCCCAATTATTGAGCAGGATATAATGCGAGTGAATCATCAGGATGATATTCAACAGTTAAAGAAAATAGGGCAGACAATAGAAAGAAGTGTGCTGGCGAGAGCTGTAAAATGGCACTTACAGGACCGAATTATTGTACAAGGAAATAAAACAATCGTATTTTAGACATTGAATTAAAAATAAGTTTAAAGAAAATAGGTAGAAGCTAGGGGTACGATATGGAAGCAGATAAAAAAAATAAAGTGGTAGAAGCGGCCAAGCTTTATTATTTACTAGATTATACACAGAATGAAATAGCAAAAAAACTCGGTGTATCAAGACCCACTGTATCACGCATGCTCCAAACGGCTAAAAAAGAAGGAATTGTCCAAATCAAAATAAGTGATACTGAGGAAAATATGGAGAGTCTGGAGGCTGGGCTTGAGAAAAAGTATAGGCTAAAAAAAGCAGTGGTTACGCCAGTACCTCAACATGAAGATCACATAATTAAAACAACTATTGGACTAAAGGCAGCTGAATATCTTGATACCATCGTCAAAGATCATGACATCATTGGGGTAACGTGGGGAACAACTCTCTACCATGTTGCAGTGGAGTTGAAGAAGAAACTAGTGAATAATGTTAAGATTGTGCAGCTTAAAGGCGGGATTAGCCATTCTGAGACACACACCTATGTGTCCGAGATTCTTTATTTGTTCGGTAAGGCTTTCCATACCACACCCCTTCATTTACCCCTGCCAGCGATTGTGGATCAGGTAGTTGTTAAACAGGCGATGATGGCAGATCGTCATATTAAAAGAATTATTGATACTGGTAAAGAAGCGAACATTGCCTTATTCACATGTGGGCCGGTTAAATCAGATTCTCTGCTCTTTAAACTGGGCTATTTTACGGAAGAAGATGTAGAGATGCTTTATTCCAAAGCCGTTGGAGATATTTGTTCACGCTTTTTTGATAAGGATGGGGAAATTTGCAATGATTCGTTGAATGAACGAACATTGGGAATTGACTTGGAGGAGCTCAAGGAAAAGGAATATTCTATATTGGTTGCCGGAGGGTCCCAAAAGGTAGATTCAATCCATGGGGCGCTAAAGGGTGAATTCGCTAATGTATTGATAACAGACCAATATACAGCCAGATTTATTTTGGATAAATAATACTAGAAAGTGAATACGGTTTTAACCTCCTGTTTATATTAATAGGAGGTTTTCTGTGTAAAAAAATGGATTTAAGAGGTTAAATAGAGTGTAATAGAATATTTTACATTTGTTCACACTTTAGTGTTACTTTTGTTCAATTAATATGGTATAGTTAGTTTTGTAAGTGCTACCAATATTTTCACTTACATGATTGATCTAAGTAAGGGTGGCTATTTTACGATAATTCATTAAATGAGGTGTTAGATCATGAGAATGGTTGACGTTATTGAAAAGAAACGTAACGGTCATGAGTTAAATAGAAGTGAAATCCAGTTTGTTATTGAAGGATTTACGGATGGAAGTATACCGGATTATCAGATGTCAGCATTTGCAATGGCGGTTTATTTCAAGGGTATGACTCAGCAAGAAAGAGTTAACTTAACTGAACTAATGGTTGAATCAGGAGATCAAATTGATCTATCACAAATAAATGGCGTAAAAGTAGACAAGCATAGTACGGGTGGTGTTGGTGACACAACTACACTTGTATTGGCACCTTTGGTAGCAGCACTTGGAGTACCGGTTGCGAAAATGTCTGGTCGTGGTTTAGGCCATACAGGTGGTACGATTGATAAATTGGAAGCTGTTCCTGGTTTTCATGTGGAAATCTCAAATGAAGATTTCATCAACCTCGTTAATACAAATAAAATCGCTGTTATTGGACAAAGTGGTGACTTAACACCTGCAGATAAAAAGTTATATGCCTTACGTGATGTTACGGCAACAGTTGATTCTATTCCTCTAATTGCAAGCTCGATTATGAGCAAGAAAATTGCAGCAGGAGCAGATGCTATTGTTCTAGATGTTAAAACAGGCGACGGGGCATTCATGAAAAACCTTGACGATGCAAAAGAATTGGCAAGGGCAATGGTTGATATCGGTAATGGAGTTGGCAGAAATACAAAAGCAATTATCTCCGATATGAGTCAACCACTTGGATTTGCAGTAGGAAATGCACTGGAAATCAAAGAAGCGATCGACACATTGGTTGGTAAAGGTCCGGCTGATTTGCATGAACTATGCTTAACGTTGGGAAGCCACATGGTTATACTAGCTGGTAAAGCTGAAACAACTGAAGAAGCACGCGGCATGCTTGAGGAAGTTATGCATAATGGAAAAGCGCTTGAAGTATTCAAGACATTCCTTGCTTCTCAAGGTGGAGATGCATCTGTTATCGATGATCCATCCAAACTTCCGACTGCTAAATACCTAATTGAAGTTCCGGCAAAATCATCTGGATATGTTTCTGGCATTCAGGCTGAGGAAATTGGCGTTGCTGCCATGATGCTTGGAGCTGGCCGTGCTACGAAGGAATCTGTCATTGATCTGGCTGTTGGAATTGTATTGAATAAGAAAGTCGGAGATCAAGTGGCGGAAGGCGAATCACTTGTAACTGTACACACAAACTCAGAAGACATTGCAAGCGTAATAGAAAAGATTTATGGGGCATACAGCATCAGTAATGAAGAAGTAACAGCTCCAACATTAATATATACTGAAATTCATTAATTTAAGATTTGGAAGGCAGGAAATAGTAAATGACTACAAAATTAACATCTTTAATCGACCATACATTATTAAAGGCAGATGCCAGAGAAGAACAAGTAACGACAATTGTTGAGGAAGCAAAAGAACATAAATTTGCATCTGTATGTGTAAATCCAACATGGGTTAAAAAATGTGCAGAAATGCTTAAAGACACACCAGAAGTAAAAGTATGTACCGTTATTGGTTTCCCATTGGGAGCAAATACTTCTGAAGTAAAAGCATTTGAAACAACGAATGCGATTGAAAATGGTGCGGATGAAGTGGATATGGTTATCAATATCGGAGCTATGAAAGATGGCCGTTATGATGTCGTTGAAGCCGATATTAAAGCAGTAGTCGATGCAGCAAAAGGTAAAGCACTAGTAAAAGTTATTATCGAAACATGCTTGCTAACAAAAGAAGAAATTGAAAAAGCGTGTCAGCTGGCTGTATCTGCTGGTACAGACTTTGTTAAAACATCAACTGGATTCTCTACAGGCGGAGCAACAGTGGAAGATATTGCCCTTATGAGAAAAACAGTTGGAGCTGAAATCGGTGTGAAAGCTTCTGGCGGTGTGAGAAGTCTTGAAGATGCAAAAGCAATGACAGAAGCTGGTGCTACTCGTATTGGTGCTAGTTCTGGGGTTTCAATTGCTAAAGGTGAAACAGCAAACACAGACTATTAAGTAGTAGAAGAAGCGTGTGGGAGGCCCCAAATGGATAAAGATAGTTTAATTCAAGAAGCAATCGAGGCACGGAAACAGGCATATACACCTTACTCTAAATTTAAGGTGGGTGCAGCTGTTTTAACTGCAGATGGGCAAGTTTTCCGTGGGTGCAATATTGAAAATGCCTCTTATGGGCTAACAAATTGCGCTGAACGAACAGCCATATTTAAAGCCGTTTCAGAGGGCGAACCAAAGGTTGAAGCGATTGCTATTGTCGCTGATACAGATGGTCCGGTATCACCATGTGGAGCCTGCCGACAAGTAATCGCTGAGTTTAGTGATAGCAATACAAAAGTCTATTTATCGAACCTCAAGGGAGACTTGTTGGAAACTTCAATTGCAGAATTACTACCAGGATTTTTTAAATCAACGGACATGGGGAAATGATTTAATTCAACTATAAAGTGCAGTTTTCGGCTCCAATCTCCAAACATATTTGGAGCCGGATTCTGTGAAATAGAATGGGTTTTTAAGTTAAGGTGTACCAAAATAATCTAAGCATCTTAGTGGAGGAATTATGTTGAAATATCTAATTTCAATCATCGGGTTATTGGCAGTGGTAGGGTTAGCTTTGTTAGTGAGTTCAAACAGGAAACAAATCAAGTATAAATATATTGGATTAATGGTTGTTATTCAAATTGCATTAGCAGCTTTATTATTAAATACCAAATTCGGATTCGTTTTAATCCAAGGTATTGCCTCTGTATTTGGACATTTACTAAAATTTGCAGAAGCAGGAATATCATTTGTATTTGGCGGATTGGCAAATGAAGGAGAAGCACCATTTTTCCTTACAGTTTTATTGCCAATTGTTTTTATATCTGTATTAATCGGAATATTACAGCATTTTAAAATTCTTCCTTTTATTATGAAGGGAATTGGCCTTCTGTTAAGCAAAGTGAACGGAATGGGTAAACTAGAATCATATAATGCAGTAGCTTCAGCGATGGTTGGGCAATCAGAGGTATTTATAACAGTGAAAAAACAATTGGGGCAGTTACCGCCTCACCGTTTATATACTTTATGTGCATCAGCTATGTCGACCGTTTCCATGTCAATCGTCGGTGCATATATGACAATGATTGATCCTAAATATGTAGTAACCGCTTTAGTGGTCAATCTATTTGGTGGATTTATCATTGCTTCACTGATCAATCCTTATGAAGTAGATGATAAAGAAGATATTCTCGTTGTTACAGAAGAAGGAGAAAAACAAACCTTTTTCGAGATGATAGGCGAATATATTATGGACGGCTTTAAAGTAGCAGTTACCGTAGCAGCTATGTTGATTGGTTTTGTTGCATTAATGGCATGTATAGATGCCTTGTTTGATATGACAATCGGAGTTTCCTTCCAACAAATATTAGGATATATTTTCGCACCATTTGCCTTTATTATGGGTATACCATGGAGTGAAGCAGTATCTGCAGGTGGTATCATGGCTACAAAACTAGTAACGAATGAGTTTGTTGCGATGATCAGCCTGACAGAAATAGCGAATACATTCAGTGAACGTACTCTTGGGATCATCTCTGTTTTCCTTGTATCCTTTGCAAACTTCTCCTCGATTGGAATCATTTCGGGAGCGGTAAAAGGGTTGCATGAAAAACAAGGAAATGTGGTCGCACGCTTTGGTTTGAAATTACTATTTGGAGCCACTCTTGTAAGCGTATTATCAGGAATCATCGT
>JAZUQD010000348.1:0-2542 GCA_045605505.1 Pradoshia sp. | reverse complement strand
TTTTCCATAGTTATATAGTAGTTACCTAAAACCATGTCTTGTGATGGAGTAACGATAGGATCTCCACTCTTTGGATGTAGAATGTTGTTAGAACCTAACATTAACATTCTAGCTTCAGCTTGTGCTTCTTCAGAAAGTGGAACGTGAACAGCCATTTGGTCTCCATCGAAGTCAGCGTTGAACGCAGGACATACTAATGGGTGAAGACGAATAGCTTTACCACCAACTAAAATTGGTTCAAATGCTTGGATACCAAGTCTATGTAATGTCGGAGCACGGTTTAATAAAACTGGATGTTCTTTAATTACTTCTTCAACGATATCCCAAACAACTGGATCTTGTCCATCAATTAATCTCTTAGCAGCTTTAATATTATGAGCAATATCTTTACTTACTAATCCATTAATTACATGTGGTTTGAATAATTCAAGAGCCATTTCCTTAGGAATACCACATTGATACATCTTTAGAGATGGACCAACAACGATAACTGAACGTCCTGAATAGTCAACACGCTTTCCTAATAAGTTTTGCCGGAAACGTCCTTGTTTTCCTTTTAACATACTAGATAATGATTTTAAAGGTCTATTTCCTGCACCAGTTACACTTCTACCACGACGACCATTATCAAATAGTGCATCTACAGCTTCTTGTAACATACGTTTTTCATTTTGAATAATGATTCCAGGAGCTCCTAAATCAATAAGTTTCTTTAAACGATTATTACGGTTAATTACACGTCTATATAAATCATTTAAGTCACTAGTAGCAAAACGACCACCATCTAATTGAATCATTGGACGTAGCTCTGGTGGAATAACTGGAATACAATCCATAATCATCCATTCAGGTCTATTTCCTGATTTATAGAAAGCATCTAATACATCTAATCTCTTTAATAAACGAGTTCTCTTTTGTCCTTGAGCATTTTCAAGTTCTTTAGTGATTTCATCTATTTCTTTCTTAAGATCAGTATTTTTTAATAATTCTTTAATTGCTTCAGCACCCATTCCTACTCTGAATCCAGTACCATATTTTTCATAATAAGCTCTGTATTCTTTTTCAGATAATGTCTGCTTATTTTCTAAAGGTGCATTTCCTTTATCAATTACTACGTAACTAACAAAGTATAATACTTCTTCAAGATCTCTTGGACTCATATCAAGTACAAGACCCATTCTTGAAGGAACACCCTTAAAGAACCAAATATGAGATACAGGAGTAGCAAGTTCAATATGTCCCATACGTTCACGACGAACTTTAGAACGAGTAACTTCTACACCACATCTATCACATACTATATTTTTATAACGAACACGTTTGTATTTTCCACAAGCACATTCGAAATCTTTTGTAGGTCCAAAAATCTTTTCACAGAATAATCCATCTCTTTCAGGACGTAAAGTTCTATAATTGATTGTTTCTGGTTTTTTAACTTCACCATAAGACCATTCACGAATTTTTTCAGGAGATGCAATACCAATTTTTAAAGCATCAAATTTATTAACTTCTATCATTAAAATTCATCTCCTTCATCTTCAAATTCACCATCGAATTCTAAATCATCTAAATCATCTTCGAATTCATCTTCATAATCTTCTTCAGATTCTAAATCTTCTTCATTATTATCTTCAACTGGAGCAGCTGGACTTTCAACTTCATCCATTGTTGAATTGAAATCATCTCTATCCTCTGCTTCTTCAATTTCTTTAAGTTGAAGTGTTTCACCTTCATCATTAATAATTGAAATATCTAATCCTAATGCTTGGAATTCTTTCATTAATACTCTAAATGATTCAGGAACACCAGCTTGATTAATTTCTTGTCCTTTAATAATTGATTCGTATACTTTAACACGACCAACTACGTCATCAGACTTAACTGTTAAGATTTCTTGTAATGTATGTGCAGCACCATAAGCATATAATGCCCAAACTTCCATTTCTCCAAATCTTTGTCCTCCGAATTGAGCTTTACCACCAAGTGGTTGTTGAGTAACTAATGAGTATGGACCAGTTGAACGTGCATGTAATTTATCATCAACCATGTGATGTAATTTAATCATATACATAACACCAACTGATATACGATGATCAAATGGTTCTCCAGTACGTCCATCGTAAAGGATTGTTTTTCCATCTTCATCCATTCCAGCTTCAGCCATCATTTCTTTAATATCATCAATATGTGCTCCATCGAATACAGGAGTAGCAATATGTACACCTAATTTCTTACAAGCCATACCCATATGAATTTCAAGGATTTGTCCAAAGTTCATACGAGAAGGAACACCTTGTGGATTTAACATAATATCAACTGGAGTACCATCTGGTAAATATGGCATATCTTCTTGTGGAAGAACTAGTGAAATAACACCTTTGTTACCATGTCGTCCAGACATTTTGTCTCCTACTTGAATCTTACGTTTTTGAATTATATAAACACGGATAACTTTTGAAACACCTGCTGGTAATTCATCATTATCTTTTCTTGAATAAATTTTAATATCATGAACGATACCATCTCCACCATGTGGAACACG
>JAZUQD010000347.1:0-2607 GCA_045605505.1 Pradoshia sp. | reverse complement strand
GATAAATCCGTCATCCAGTCGATGAAGGCTTGCTTTGCGTCTTCTTCTGCAAAGGATTCAATCATGACTTTGTCCAGGTAGTGGATTTCTTTAATGGAATAGTGCGAGTTGCGAAGCTCATTTTCGATTTTCCCGAGGAGGGTATAGTCGAATGTTGATTTCATGACACGCATTAGTCTTCTTTCCACCACACCAGTCGCATTTATTCCTTCTGAAGCCGTACTTCCGTAAGCGCGGATCAATCCTCCGGCACCGAGTTTAATTCCACCGAAATAGCGTGTAACCACGACTGCGGTATCTTTCAGTCCCTTTTTCTTAATGACTTCAAGAATGGGAACGCCTGCTGTACCGCTTGGTTCACCATCATCATTGGCTTTTTGAATAAGGTCGTTTTCACCAATCATGTAGGCTGAGCAATTATGGGTAGCATCCCAATGTTTTTTCTTAATCGATTGAATAAATTGTATGGCTTCTTCCTCTGATTCTACACGGTTTACATAGGCTATAAAGCGTGATTTTTGGATGATTTGTTCCGTCTCGCCATATCCTTTTACCGTTTTATATGAATTCAGCATCTAAAACTGCCGCCTTTCCTTCTATATCAACTCTAGTATACTTTATTCTTCTGTTCCTAAAACATCTTTTATTACAGAGATAATATGTTTGTGATATAGATGTAATATAGTAAAAAGTAAAAAAATACTGGAAAGCATGCTATAATTTAACTATTATGTAGTATTTCACTTCAATAATAGTTGAACTATACCCTAAATGATCAGTCTTACCCACAAAGGAAGTTCGTGACGAACGAACTGCTTTTTTATGAAATTGGTATAGATAAAGTAGATGATTCTTTTTGCACCATAACAGGAGGTAAGTACAATGCGGGTACCTAAGCTGGATGGGAAGGGACTCGACAGCATCCTCAATCATATGATTAGTACCGTAGACAATAGCAAGGGAGAAATATATGAAATAGGTGAACACTGCCAGCATGAGTTTGATCAACTTTCTTCTGAATTGGGTTCTGTGAAAACAATGGTACTAAAGGTCATAGGTGATGGGGATGATTTGGAACAGAAAGCGCGAGATTCCCGTAAACGTTTGTCAGAAGTTTCATCGCGTTTCAAGGAGTTCACGGAGGAGCAAGTACGGGCTGCCTATGAACAGGCTCATACGTTCCAAGTCGATTTAACAATGAATAGAGAGCTGGAAAAACAGCTTCGTAAACGTCGCGATGATCTAGAAAGAAGGCTAATTAATCTTAAAGATACGATTGATCGGGCTGAGGGTCTTGTCTCCCAGATTACTGTTGTTATGCATTATTTAACGAGTGATTTGAGGGATATGTCAGAGGTTCTTGATATGTATAAACAGAAACAGGACTTTGGCTTTAAAATCATTGAGGCTCAGGAAGCAGAACGAAAAAAACTTTCCCGTGAAATTCATGACGGGCCCGCCCAAATGCTCGCCAATGTGATGGTTCGTTCTGATTTAACAGAACGGATTTTTAGAGAGCGCGGTCCGGAAGAAGCGTTACTGGAGATTAAATCTTTAAAACAAATGGTTCGCAGTGCCCTGGCTGAGGTCAGGCGAATTATCTATGACCTGCGGCCGATGGCCTTGGATGATCTTGGGTTGATCCCGACATTGCGTAAATACTTGCAAACAATCGGTGACTATAATCCAAGTATTGAATTTAGATTTCAGATGTATGGACAGGAAAAAAGACTTGAGCCGAATTATGAAGTGGCTTTATTCAGACTTGCTCAGGAAGCGGTCCAGAATGCGATTAAACACGCCAATGCCAGTCTTATTCAGGTGAAGCTTGAGCTTTTGAACGAAAAAGGAACATTAACTGTACGTGATAATGGGCGTGGATTTGAACCGCACAAACAAAAGGAAGAGTCTTTTGGGATTATGGGCATGAATGAGCGTATTGAGACGCTTGAAGGAGAAATGACCATTCAATCAAGTGTGGGCGGTGGTACTTTAGTCTATATTCAAATCCCACTAAAGTCATCGGCAAATGTGTAAATATTTATTAAAATAGTTTTATAGTTATATTTTTGGTAAATGTTTGGTGTTTAAAAGTAGTCAAGAATATAATAGAGATAACGACTACTTACTAGAGTTATGGGGAGGAGAAATAATGACAACAACAATTGCAATCATAGATGATCACCAATTATTTCGAGAAGGGGTTAAACGGATTCTGGATTTCGAATCTTCTTTCTCAGTAATCGCTGAAGGGGACGATGGCAGCGATGCTATTACAATTATGGATACTTATCATCCGGATGTTGTGATTATGGATATCAATATGCCTAATGTGAATGGTGTCGAAGCAACTGGACAGCTGATTGAAAAATTCCCGGATTCACGAGTGATTATGCTTTCAATCCATGATGATGAAAACTATGTAACCCATGCTTTAAAAACAGGTGCACGCGGCTATTTATTAAAGGAAATGGATGCTGATGCCCTAATTGAAGCGGTTAAAGTGGTATCAGATGGGGGTTCCTATTTGCATCCTAAGGTTACACACAATTTGGTACGTGATTACCGCAGGTTGGCAACAGATGAGGTAACAAATAGTGGGAATGT
>JAZUQD010000346.1:0-4965 GCA_045605505.1 Pradoshia sp. | reverse complement strand
TTCAACCGTAATCGCATATTCACCAATCCCAATTACCTTTTTAAATGGAATGGCTTTTACACTTACTTGCCAATCCTCATGTTCAATCGTAAGAAAATCAACAGAACCCTTTTCCGGATTAATAACGATTGATTTAACATTCCCAATTTGATTGCCTTCGGAAATACTGATAATTGGTTGACTAATAATTTCTAAACTGTTCTTCATTAATGAGACACTTCCCTATCTGTTTTGTTTTATTCACAATATGTTTGGTATAAATAATCGAGTTGTTCAGCGAGAATAGGATACTGTTCAAACCGTTTCCTCAGTTTGAGCAGACTATGCTTCAAATCCTCCCATTTTTCCTGGGCGATATAATGATCGAGTAGTAATGTACTAAATTGGTAATACGTTTGATCCGGTAATTCATCTGTTAAATATCCTTTAAGGAATGATTCATATTCATTCTCCGAATAAGTCATTTTTGCCAATTTCATTTGATAAAAGAATGTATCAAACAATTGCCCCTGCAGTGCACTTTGTTCAGCTGTTGGTTGAGTTACCTCAAGCTCCTCAATATCCTCCAAGTGAATGGGTTCAGCTTCCATTTCAGGCGAATCACTGTCCAATTCATTATCTTGTGTTAATTCCTCTTCCAGAGTCGCTGTATGATTGTCAGAAAGAGATTCTTCCTCTTCTTCCTTACTCAGTAGTGGCCATTCAGCTGTTTCAACGTTCTCCTCCGCCTTCATTTCCTCAGCATTTACAACCAGCTCTTCTCCCTGCTTCGCGACTAGTGGGGATACGACCTCATCTGAGTGTTCAAGGATTGTCTTTTCATCAGTAGAACGATCTTCTTCTATTTCATCAATGATCAGTGGTAAATCCTCTTCAAATACATGAATAATCGGATCTACTGCCGGTTCTTCTACTATCAAGTCTGTAGATACTTTCAAATCCTCGTCTTCATCCTCTATATAGATTTCAATATCATCCATATAATGAACTGATAAATCATCCGATGGTGTCAATTCATCTCTATTCAAAAGAAAATCGACCTCGTCTTTCGTCAGCGATCCAAATGGTTCCGTCTTATCAGGACTTGAAATTTCTTTCTCCTCCCTATATATCGGATCGGAAATCTCAGATTGAATGGTTTCATCATTTACATTTCCACGATCCATCTCATCATCGTTCTCCAGTACTGGTTCTTTCTGAAGCAACTCAATGTCTTCATCCCAATGGATAACCGGTTGATCCATCTGTCTAGTTGTTTCTTTCGGTTGCTCCATCTCCAGGTCCATTATCAGATTTTCTGGCGAATCCAAAAAGTCACTCTCTGAATGAATGACATCTTTCATGACTACCGTATCACTATCTTCTGATTTTTTTTGTTCAGGCCGGACTTCCAGATGATCACTTCCATCTTTTGAAAGCTTTTGAAGCCCAATGTTATGTATCAAATCATCTCTTTCGTCTACTTCCACCTGAGGTTCATCACTTTTATAATCTGTAAGATCATTTCCCTCCTGGTCAAAAATGAGCCCTTCAAATTTTTCTCCCATAAAAAAAGTCATAACAAGAACGATAAGAAGCAAGATCCCTGCCGTCTGCCAGAGGGGGAAATTCATATTTGTATATATCCCAGTTAAAGCGACAATGATAGCTCCAAATATAATGATCATTTTCCCTTTAGACGTCATTCCCAGTGGCAAATACATAATGATTGGAATTAACAAAATCAACGATGCTAAAACCAATAAATAACTCTCCAATCCCACCACTCCTTCTTTTGACAATATCTTGTAAAACATATTATTTTTATAAATATAAGAAATAATACCTATTAATTACAAATATTTACTAGAATCATTGTATAATAAAGTAAGAAATATTAAAAGAAGGTGTGCCGATGAAGAACAAGAATATTTTTTATATCGAACGCGGTTTTACATTGGTAGAGGTTCTTTTGTCCGTTACCATTCTTGGGATTATTTTTTTAAGCATAGTAGCCTTGTTCAACAATACGTACGACTATAGTAAACGAAATGAATCCAAAACGGTCGGCATTAATGTAGCCAGGAATGTACTGAATTATATAGAAAACCAGGACTTTAATACTATTAAAAATACATATTTTCCTACCAATGGTGGAACTGAAGAAATTAAGATTACAAGAAGTTCTTGTGACAAAAGCCCTCTTCCTGCAGATTCATGTGAAAACATGTTGAAAACAGTCGTTAATAATGTGACATTTGAAGCCACTATCACACTGACAAAACATCCTGAAGCTAATCTGCAAAATTATTTAATTCCGGTTGAAGTAAAAATAAACTGGAACGATCGTGAAACAAGCGTGGAGGGAGTATTGAAAAAGTGAAAAAATTCATTTTATCGGAGCGCGGTGTTACCCTTGTCGAATTACTAGTAACGATTTCTCTTATTTCATTGTTTGGCACAATTATGTACTCAGTGTTTTTAACCGGTGTAAATCTTTATCAAAAGATTGAGGTAGAGGGACAATTACGTGATGACGCTGATTATATTGCAACGGCTATTTTAAATGAAATGTACAGCAATTCTCCGAAATCAGTGAAAGCCTTTAAGGATTCTTCTACCGGCAAAGAGGGAATTATCCTGGTCAGAGCCAATCAGAAAAACGTAGATGGCTACCTCGTTGAGGAAGATACATCACAGCCGGAGAAAACAATTAAAATCTACTTCGATCAAGATAAATTTGTCATTGAGAGCAATAGCGGAACAACCCAGGAGATAAAAACAGTGGATATTAAATCGAAGTTCACTACAATCCATAACAGCTCATCAAATCCGACCAAATCTATGATTACTCTCGGTTCGGATGGTCAATGTAATGCAGGTTCCACGGAATGCCAACATGGTACGATTCAATTAAAGCTCGCCCTGAAAGGCAAAAATGACTTCAAAAATTCCCTTATTAATTCTAAACCGCTCGTACTGGAGAGCTCGTTTGGCTTTTAGGAGGATCCAAATGATACTAAAAAATGAAAAAGGCTCTACATTAATACTCGTTTTATTAATCTTCCTAGTCCTTACCACCCTCGGTTTGGCCATAGCCAGTGCCACGATAAACAGCGGCAAGCGGACAGAACTACGAGAAGAAGATATCACCGAAAATCTGGATGCTCTGCGCGATTTAAAAGAAGGTGTGGCAACCGTTGAGTCCTTTGTAGCTATGAATGGCGCTGATTTAATTAATCTCCCTGCGAAAAAAGATTACGACATCGCAATTGAAAAGTTTATAAAGGACGAAAATGCATCGAAGAGTAACCTTTATAAAATCGAGGATAAAACAACAGATCAAAGTAGTTATACAAAAATTTTACAGATCAGCAGTTCCGCCTATTCTCAAAAAGTATATATCACAGCAACACCGAGTTTTCTTAAGTACGCACTCGGATCAAGGGAAAGCCTCACCTTAAACGGCTCTCCATTAATCGAAGGAAATATCTATTCAAAAAAGACACTCTCGATTAGTAATGAAGCCAATTATATTTATGATTCAGTACCTAACAGCGAAGATACTTCACTGCCCGCTATTAAATCAGCGTCAAAAATCCACCTTGGTAATAAAATGCAGCCGATATCCTTGTGTTCTTCCGGCGATTGTTATACTGAAAGCCTCCAAGGTCAGCTTCCAATCTTTGAAAAAAACAGTACATACTGGAGTAATTTAACGATTGATCATTTGGAACAGGCATTCTCATCAGATGAAAAGCCTATATACGAAGATGAAACCATTCAATTTATCGATGTGGATATCCATCAATCCTTTATAGAAAAGCTAAGTGTAGCCGGCTTCTCCCCACAAGCCTTACAGGGGACTACAGATGGGGAAAAGAACAAGCATATTATCAATCAAATTAATGCTGGGCAATCAAATTTAGGTATTAAAAAAATCGATGATTTTCAATCGCTTGATAAAGATCATACATCCACGGCATTTTTGTATGCAGGTGATGCCCGAATAGATGTGGATGAAATCAATCTACAGGATCATCAATGGTTGATTATTGATGGAAACTTGTTTTTAGAGAGCGAAGGAAACAAAACCATGAATGTGAAAGGTAATATATTGGTAACCGGGAATATCAGTATAGTAGGCAATTTAAGCTTTAATTCCGTCATCTATTCACTTGGTGATACAACGTTAAATAATATTAATATAACATGCTATCAGAATAGCTGTGACCAAGGGAATACCGGAGAAGTCCTTATCTTGATGACACAGGGCCAATTAGAAGTTTCTATCATCAATCCATTCAAGGATGAAGCTGATCAAATTAATGGGTATCTATATACAGCTTCGGAAGCAAATATCTATGCGGTCGGCTCTCTTCTTCGCGTGGAGGGAGGTATATTCTCCAAGGATAATCTGGTTATAAACAGCTATCGGGGGAGTGCAAAGGAAACAGGCCGTATTAATTTTACGTCTAATCAGGATAAACTGACCTCAAGGTTACAGGTGACAAACAATAAACGATTATTTTTAAATCAAACACAAGGACTTCCAAAGGTTAATGGATTAGAAGTCATTACAGACAGAATTGAAAAGATAAAATGACCTAACTAAAAAACCCGTTGGTTCCGCACCAACGGGTTTTACTGTTCCACTAAATTCACGATTTCAGTATGATTCCATTCCTTCGCCCAGATAGCAGCGGTCTTATTCTCCTTATCTTGAATAGATGGATCTGCCCCTGCTTTAAGCAGCATCTTTACAAAATCAATCTCACCATATTCACTGGCATACATGATTGCTGTTTTTCCTTCATTATTTTGTTCATTGATTAATCCGGGTATTTTTTTTAGAAGCACATCCAATAATTCTTCCCGCATATTGATGACAGCAGCCGTAATAATCGTATTTCCTTCTTGATCTTGCACTCTCAGCAATTCAGGATCCTTCTCTTCCAATAGAGTAATAACCTCTACATGTCCCTC
>JAZUQD010000345.1:0-15154 GCA_045605505.1 Pradoshia sp. | reverse complement strand
AAAATAGCGAAGATAACAAACAGGATTATAGAATGCTTAATCGAAAATCTTTTTAGGATAACACAAAATAAAAGGACCAGTAAAAGAAAGAAGAATTTATTGAAATAAATGGGTGCTGTAACCGCTGAAATAGTGATCACAGCACAATAAAATAAAAATCGATTGCTCATATCAGTCAAATTGCGGGAATAAATGGGCCGTCTCATCCATATAACGAGCAATTTCCGAGTCAGAAGCGCCTCTTTCTTTCAGCTCATTAATCAGATCCATGACAAAGTTCATTTTCTTTGTATCATGGAAATCAACCCATTTTTCATCGACAATTACTTGTTTAACGAGTACACCTGCCTGCTCAAATAATTCTTCAGCATATGGATGATTCTTATAGGCTTCCGCATAATAAATTGTTTTAATTCCAGCTTGGATTAAAGCTTTGCAGCATTGCAGACAAGGAAAGTGAGTAACATAGATTTCTGCACCCTCAGTTGGTACGCCAAATTTAGCACACTGTAATAAGGCATTCATCTCAGCATGAATGGTCCGAACGCAATGATTGTCAATAATATAACATCCCTCATCCACACAATGGACACCGCCGGCAATGGATCCGTTGTACCCACCGGCAATAATACGATTATCTCTTACGACTGTAGCTCCTACCATTAATCTCGTACATGTACTTCTTAATGCGAGTAAGTGGCTTTGCGCCATAAAATATTGATCCCAAGAAATACGTTCCATCTCTCTCTCCTCCAATGAACTTTCCTACACTTTAACAAAAATTTAATTACTTTACAGTTATTAATTCCTTTAGCTTTTCGAATGTTTTATCTCCTATACCTGTCACTTCTTTTAAATCTTCCACATTTTTAAATGACCCAAGCTCTTCTCGTTTCTGCAAAATAGCAGTCGCTTTGCTTGGACCAATTCCCGGAAGTTCCTGCAATTCTTCAGATGTCGCTTTGTTTAAATTTATTGTACCATCTGTTTGATCCGCTGCAACATTTCCGGAGCTTTCCGCTACCGTTTGATTGGAGGTATCCACCTGTTCTCCTTTAGTTGGAATATAAATGACCATCTCATCTTCAACAAGTTGTGCCATATTCACTTGTTTACTATCAGCTTCATTTTTAAATCCTCCTGCCTTTTGAATAATATCTGTCACTCGATCTCCTGTTATAAACTCATACACTCCAGGTTTTTGTACGGCGCCTTTCACATCAACCTTATAAGTATTAATTACTTCAGGCTCTGCTGTCGTGAGCTTTTCAGCTTCCTCATTCTTTACTTCACTTTCTTCCGTCCAATTGATTGCACTTTCCGGTTGCTCTCCCTCGGATTGTGTATCCAAAAAAAAGAGTGCTCCACAGGCTACTCCTGCTCCTGCTAGCAAAATTCCATTTCGGCGGATAAACTGTACGATTTGATCATTCATTTATTTTACGCTCCTCTTCATAATTATTTGTTGTTTGCATAAATTGGTTAGAAGATCGGGATATTCTTTCATAAGGAGGGGTTATATGATTACCGGTATTATTGGCACTGGTAATATGGGGACCATCTTGCTTCAAAGCTTTATTGAGTCTTCTGCAGTGAGAGCACAAGATTTACTAATATCGAACCGAACTCTACATAAAGCCCAGTCCTTGGCTGCTGGATTTCCGGGAATTAATGTGTCCCAATCAAGTAGTGAACTTGCAAAAGAGGCTGATTTACTATTTTTATGTGTAAAACCACACGAAATGTTTCCCTTAATTAAGATTCTTGAACCTCATTTAACATCAGAGAAATGCTTAGTATCCATCACAAGCCCAATCTCCATTAAGCAATTGGAAGCTACCGTTCCCTGCTCTTGTGCTAGGTTTATTCCATCCATCACAAATCGAGCTCTAGCAGGTGCAACACTTCTGACATTCGGAGAATCCTGTAGTCCATCTTGGCGGAATCATCTACAGAATATGGCATCTGTTATTTCAAAACCATTGGAAATTGATAATGACTATACACGAGTTTCTTCTGACATTGTAAGCTGCGGACCGGCATTTTTCAGCTTTATTGCAAGGCAATTCATTGAAGCAGCAGTCGACCATACGGGAATAAGCACTGAGGCAGCCACCCAATTAACCGAATCTATGCTCATTGGGCTCGGCGAATTATTGCAACAAAAGCACTATTCGTTACCTGCTTTGCAAGAAAAAGTTTGTGTTAAAGGCGGAATTACGGGTGAAGGAATCAAAGTATTAGAGAATGAGTTAGGTGATGTTTTTAAACATGTCTTCCAGGCTACACATCGCAAATTCGAAGAAGATTTAAAGGGGATTGAAAAACAGTTTGGGGCTTCATACTATTAATTAATTCTAACAAGGTTTATAAATATCCTTTACGAAAATACATGTAATTATGAATTTATTGTGTCTAATACAATAAAAAACCAGGGACAATTTGTCTCCTGGTTTTTTACCTTATTTTCTTTTACAAACGAAAAATATTCTTTCCGCTTCCTCAAGGGAATTCCCTCCGAAATCACCCATCAATTCAACGATATTGAATCCAATTTCATCAAGCCATGCTTTATACATCTCGATAGGGTATGTACGTTGAAAATGGTCTTCGTCAAATCGGCTATACGCCTCAGTATCCTGATCATATACAAAGAAAGTTAACTCATGCACGACACTGTGTGGCACATCCACACCCTTCCAGGCATTCCAGATAAACGAAATATCATCTCCGTTATCTGCATAAGTCTGATCATTAAATAGAGTAGCCATTTTATGAACCGAATGGACATCGAATATAAACAGCCCATCCTCTTTCATATGATTCAATACACCTGAAAAAGTAGCCTTCACATCATTTTCATCGGCAAGATAATTTAAGGAGTCACAAAAGATGACAACTAAATCGTATTTCTCGAGTCCATCCAAAGCTCTCATATCCTGGTGATAAAAAGGGATATCCAGCTGCTTCTCATTTGCTTTTTGAATCGCAACAGCGAGCATTTCTTCTGATAAATCAACGCCAGTTGGATGAAAGCCAGATTCTTTCAAGCGGATCGCAAGTTCTCCAGTACCACATCCAATATCAAGAATGGTTCTATCATCTAATTGATATTTTTGAGTGATTTTTTTTACAAACTCTACCCATTCTTGATAAGGAGCGTCTTTCATTAAATAATCATAAACATAAGCAAAGTTTTGATAACTCAAATTCATATGTTAAGTTCCTGTAAAGAAACTTGCGGGGCATCTCCCCATAACCTTTCCAATTTATAATAGGAACGATCATCTTTATGGAAAATATGTGCTACCACATCACCCATGTCTACAAGAACCCAGCGTGCTTCATCAAAACCTTCCATTCTGCGGACTGTAGCTCCAGTTTCTTCTACCTTTTCCTTCATTTCACGTGCTATAGCTTGTACTTGTTTATCTGAATTCCCGTGGCAAATAATGAAGTAATCAGAAATTAAAGAAATACCTTTCATATTTAAAATAAGGATTTCTTCTGCTCTTTTATCATCAGCAGCTTTTACAGCAACTTGTAATAATTCTTTCCCATTCATTTAGTTGTTCCTCCCTATCTGCATTGCAAGATCGTTATAGGCATGGAAGGTGTCCGGATAGATCATTTGATTTTTTTTAATCAAAAATGTGATCGTATTTCCCATTGCCTGAAGCACAGCTTGATCCAGGCTTTTCATCGCCATCGCCCTCACTTCTTCTACTCCAGGGAAACTTCTCCCAGGCTCTATATAATCAGCTAAATAAATTATTTTATCAAGCAAACTCATTCCGACACAGCCAGAAGTATGGTTTCTGATAGCTGAAAGGACTTCCTCATCATCAATATCTGCTTCTTTCTGAACTAAAACAGCTCCGACCGGTGCATGCCATAATTCTGAATTATAGTCCAAAAGGTCCTGTGGCAGATTCTCATTTTTAATGATTCCTTCCATTTCATCCAAAGGGCGATATTTAGCGTAATCATGCAGGATTGCTGCCAATTTCGCTTTCTCTGTATCAGCTCCATAACGCTCTGCCAATTCCTGAGCACTTTCCATAACACCCAATGTATGAATATATCTTTTGTCAGGCAATTGCTTCCTAACCAATTCAAGTGCTTTTTTTTGATCCATATAAACGATTCTCCTCAATATATAGCTTTACCGCTTCAGGCACCAAATAGTTGATTGTCTTTCCCTTGCTTATTTTTGTACGAATCCAAGAAGAGGAAACAGCAATTTCCGGAACATCCACCATTTTGACTGGATAGGATGTTTCAGTACTGTACCCCGGCCGTCGAACACCAATAAAACGGACTAATTGACTTAATTCGTCTATATCTTTCCACTTAGGTAAGTATTCAATCATATCGGCACCGATAATGAAATATACTTCTGAATCGCCTTCCCGTTCTTTAATAAGTTTAATGGTATCTATTGTATACGATGGCCCAGTTCTTTCCCATTCAATCGTATCAATGGTCAAATATGGATTCGTACCAATTGCTAACGTAAGCATATCAAAGCGTTCTTGATTTGTCGTTGATGTCTTCGTTTTATGAGGGGGCACATTATTGGGCATAAAACGTATCTCATCCAAACCCATATACTCCCTGACTTCATCAGCAATGATTAAATGTCCGATATGAGGTGGATCGAACGTTCCGCCCAAAATGCCAATTTTCTTCATAAATTTAGACCCCCCTCCTAAAAAGTAATTGGGTTATGATGGTAGAATAATTTGTTTGTTTTCTTTTGACTCTTTATATAAAACAATTGTATTGCCGATAATTTGAACCAATTCCGCTTTTGCACCTTTAGAAAGCTGTTCAGCCACAGTATCACGGTCTTCTTCACAGTTTTGAAGTACGCTTACTTTTAAAAGTTCTCTTACTTCCAAAGCTTCGCCAATTTGTTTAATCATATTTTCATTCACGCCGCCTTTACCAACTTGGAATATTGGTTGAAGAGAGTGTGCCTTTGCACGTAAAAATCTTTTTTGTTTACCTTTTAACATTTATGATCCTCCTAAATGTTGTAACACTAATTGTTTCATTCTATTTGTATCTGGTGTAATACCTGTCCATAACTCGAAAGCAAGCGCTCCCTGGTTCACAAACATATCCACACCGTTTTGAATCTTATTGCCGCGCTCTTTTGCCTCTTTCAACATTTTAGTTTGAAGAGGATTATAAATAATATCACATACAATAGCGTCCTGGCTCAATTCTGCCAAAGAAAGTGGTGATACATTTCCTTCTGCCAAGCCAACCGAGGTTGTTTGAATAATAATATCATACTGGGCGAGAGAACGTTCCGCCTCTTTCAGGCTAATGGCACTTGAACTTATTGAACCCTGATAATCAGACAACAACTGTTCGGCAGAGGATACCGTCCGATTGGCAAGATCAAGTTTAGCAACACCTGTTTTGGCTAAAGCAAAATAAATTCCCCTGGCTGCTCCGCCAGCTCCAATGATTAACACGTTTTTAGCAGCTATTCTCTCTGCTATGGAGAGGAGGCCTTTCACAAATCCAGGTCCGTCTGTATTGTACCCGTATAAACGCCCGTCTCTATTGACAACAGTATTAACAGCTCCAACCTCACCTGCAAATTCGTCCAATACATCGATATAAGGAATAATACGACTTTTAAAGGGAACCGTCACATTAAAACCACCAGCCCCCAAAGCTTTTAGTCCTTGAACCGCTTGTTTTAATTCAGTATCCTCCACGCAAAAAGGCAAATAAATTCCATCGATTGAATGTTTTTCAAATGCATCATTATGAATGAGCGGAGACATTGAATGCTTAATAGGATTCCCTAACACGCCGAACAGTTTAGTCATTTTACTCTCCCTTTAAATCAATGATTTACGAATTGTCACTTGTACCCCTTTTGGAACATGCGCTGCTATTACTGCACCCGGCTTATTAATTGTCACCCAGCCCAGACCTGAAAAGACGATATCTGTTTTTCCTTCTTTTATAGAGAATTGATGAGCAACAAGTGGTGGGAATTCATCTAATTCAGAAGGGTTCGGCGGTACCAATAAATCGCCTGCATGTGTTTTATATAATTCATCCGCTTTTTCCAGTTTCGTCCGATGGATATTAAGATCATTGGACAAATAACAGGTAAACGAATTTCTTTCACCCTGGATAAAATCAAATCGAGCCAAACCACCGAAGAAGAGTGTTTGCCCTTCATTTAATTGAAATACTCTTGGTTTTATCTCTTTTTTCGGAGTAATTATTTTCAAATCTTCTTTCCCTACATAATGGGCCATCTGGTGATGATTAATGATTCCTGGCGTGTCGATCAGCGCTTTTTCATCATCTAATGGGATTTCAATGATATCAAGAGTTGTTCCTGGGAAATACGAAGTTGTGATCACATTTTCTTCTCCGCTTCCCTGCTTAATAATACGATTGATAAAGGTTGATTTCCCTACATTTGTACAACCAACGACGTATACGTCACGTCCCTCACGCAATTCCTCAATACGCTGCATCGCTTCTTCAATACCATGTCCCTTGGCACCGCTGACAAGCATGACATCCACAGGCTTTAAGCCTAATTCAGCCGACATTTGTTTCATCCAAGCAATAAGCTTTTTAGGTTTTACTGATTTAGGTAGCAAATCACTTTTATTACCAATTAAAACTACCGGATTATGGCCGACGAATCTCTGTATACCAGGAAGCCAGCTTCCATTAAAATCAAAAATATCAACTAATTTTACAATCAAAGCCTCTTTGCTTCCAATTCCATTCAGAATTTTCAAGAAATCGTCATCCGTTAGGGATACATCCTGAACTTCATTATAGTGTTTAAGTCGGAAACATCTTTGGCAAATGATTTGTTCTTTTTGAAGAGAGGAAGCAGGTGCATATCCTAAATCATCAGGATTCTCCGTTTGAATGGAAACACCGCATCCTACACAACTTATTTGTTCCTTTTCCAATTCTAGTCCTCCCATGTTATCTGTCCCTTTTTACGGAACCAGGTTAATATTCTGCGTTCAATTTTACGATTTATTTTAGTAGTCCATGCATCTGTTTGAGCAACAGGAACTACAAGGATAGTTTGAAATCCATTACGATTACCACCCAGTACATCTGTTAAAAGCTGATCACCAATTACCACTGCTTCTTCTCTTTTAATACCCATAATATCTACAGCTCTTCTAAAAGCAGCACCCATAGGTTTCTTTGCTCTAAAGATAAATGGAATTTGTAGTGGGTCGGCAAATGATTTTACACGGAGTTCACTGTTATTGGAGACAATTGTCACTTTTATGCCGTTTTTCTTCATCATTTCAAACCAAGTTATCAGTTCAGGCGTGGCAAGTGGGCGGTCCCATTCCACAAGAGTATTATCAAGGTCTGTAATAATCCCCTTTATTCCCTTATCTTTTAGTTCCTGAGGTTTAATATCAAAAATACTTTTAACATGTTGGGAAGGTAAAAATGCTTTTATCACTCTATACACCTCTATTATTCTTTATCACCGCTATCCATCATAACGGAAATTTTAATTTATGTCATAGCTAATTAGCTAAATTTGATGAAAAGTGTGGTCAAAATGAAAAACCTTTCGACATATTACGTCAACGTTTAAAATTGTGGATAAGTTTATTCACATCACTAACATACTGCACTTCCTATATTCAGTACGATTTCCTCAAAAACTTACAGATACACACATTTTATCCACAAGTTATACACTAATCATTGTGGATAACAGAACGGTTGTTCCACTCCCCTGATTCTGTTAAATTAAGGATACACCAAGGCAAACTACTAATATACTGTCGTTGCCACCCGTTTAGAACAGTAAATTGGAGGTGAAGCCGCAAGGCAAAAAAATGCAAAAATTACCAGATGATCTATTGATTGAATCGTACTACAAAGCGAGGCATTTAAACTTAAGTCAAGAATTTATCCGTCTTATCGAGAGAGAAATTGACAGGAGATCCTTATCTTATAAAATATTTTAAACTAAAACCACCGAACAAATGGTATCTAATGCCCTGGTTTAAAACCAGGGCGAGATCTTTTTATTTATTTTATATACCCTATTGTTTCTCCAACATGTACCGGTTGTGGTAATTCACCAGTTATAGACGGATTGAAGGTATTCTTTTCAAACAAAAGAACTACAGTAGAACCGAAAGAAAAATAGCCGATTTCTTCCCCTTTACGTAAAGTATCTCCAGAATGTGTTCTCTCTATTGAATTTACAAACATGGCACCGACTTTTACTACTGACAGAAAACCACCAGTATGCCGGACTTCTGTGATCTCCCGATAATTTTTTGATAAGGGGTGTTTCCCTAACGTCATTCCCCACTTATTAACTGGATATGACTTTTGACCAAGAGTAGAGATACGCGTTACCATTCCATCCACAGGAGAATGGATACGATGGTAATGACTTGGACTTAAATAAAGAACCATATATCTGCCGCCCAAATATTTATCGGCCTCCTTAACATTCCCAAGCATTTCCTCTACCGAATATACCTTTCCTTTTACTTTAAAAGAGGAATCTTCACGGATAATCCCACTGTCTTCCAATACGGCATCTACTGGACTGACAACTGTCCCTTCAGCATGATTTATTTCGCGCGCCCCCTGTATTAAAGATCTGGTAAAAAAGTCATGCAGGGATGTATATTCATGGATAGGGCGATCCATTTCATCTAGATTGATTTTATATTGCTTAGCAAATGATGGCACAATTTTTCTGCTTACGTTTGAAGTAGCAAATCTCCTTAAAAGCGAAGAAGTCCATTTGCCATTCGTCAATTCGATTAATAATTGATATAATTTTTCCTTCACGTTCTTCACCTATTTCTTAGTAATGAATGGGCATTTATGTTGGATAGAGAATTAACAAAAACACCCATGACGTTTCAGGGTGTTTGTCTCTACTTAGTTTACTATTCCTTGAAAGGAAGGGAAAGATTTTTCTTTCTATTATGCTAAGTATATGATCTCGAATATTCCTATCTCCTCTTTGTAGGCAGCGGAATCCACCAATTCCATTTTCCCATCATCTTCAATAATATGGGGACGAGGATTAACCGAATAATCGTGGCATCCAATAAAACTGCAACAGCCAAAGTAAAACCCAATTGCTTAATCTCTAATACACGCGTCAGGATAAATGAAGTGAACACGATCATCATAATGAAAGCAGCCTGGGTAATAAAGGGGCCTGTATATTCGATTCCCTTTGCAATGGACTCTTCATTATCGAAAGAGGTTTCCCATTCCTCTTTAATTCTCCCCACTAAAAACACTTCATAATCCATAGATAAACCAAACAATATAGCGAATGTCAAAACTGGTAAATAAGACTGTAAATATCCAGGTGATATAAACTGGAACCCGCTCTCTCCCCATCCAAACTGAAAGAAAGCCACCGTTATTCCGCATGCTGCTGTTACACAAAGAATATTTAATAGGATAGCTTTTACCGGTATGAGTAAACTTTTGAAAGCAATCACCAAGAAACAATAGGATATCAATAAAACAATAACGATAACGATGGGTGTTTTTTGCACTGTTTCTTCATGCAAATCATTTATTTGAGCTGTAAGTCCGCCAATATAAAGAGACTCTTCATTTATTTCTTTTTGGAAACGTTCACTTATTTTAGTGACAAATGCTTTTGCTTCAGCGGAATCAGGGGCATATTTCAAGGTAATCATGACAGGCGCTACATTAAAATCCTCATTCACCAAGAACTTGGTATACGGTTTTAGTTCAGGTATTTTGATTAATTCCAATAGCTCACTGGATTGTTGACTGCCTGACACGTGATTGGCTAAATCTGTTATAGAAGATACCACTTGGACCTCATCATAGGTTTTAAGGATATCCGTCACCGCGGCAATTTCCTGTAGCTCGTCCGTACTAAATTGCTTCTCAGCAGCTTTTTTAACCAAGAGAACCGGTGAATACAACCCAGAAACAAACTCTCTCTCTAATAGTGCATTTCCCTTACCTGATGGATAATCCTTTAAACCGTCTTGATTAAGCCCTATACCTAACTGGATCTTTAATAATGGTGCCGTTAGTACTACAAGGATTATAATCGTGCCAATTAAATAGGGGATGGCGTGCTTCATAATATGTTTTGTCCATCGATACATATAATTTCTTGTCTGATTCGATTTTTTCTTTATAAATGGGATAGAAAAGCTATTCAGACGATGCCCAAACAAACACAATAATGAAGGTAAAAAAGTGAGTGTCAGCAGGATTAATATGAATAAAACAGCAAACGTGCCGACTGTTAAATTCAGAAATAATTTAGCATGAACAAGAGGTAGCCCGATTAACGAAATCATTACCGTCATACCTGATAAAAATATGGACTTTCCACTTGTGGCGATGGCTATGGCGATTGCTTCATGTAAATCTGTCTTCTGGAGTTCCTCCCTGTATCTCATAATCAAAAATAATGAATAATCAATTCCGATCCCAAGTCCTATCATCGTGACTACACTTGGTACAATAATATCGAAATCCTGATACCCTGAAACACTTAAACATCCAAAGGTAATGACCACAGACATTACGCCCATAATAATTGGAATTAATGCTGCTGTTAGGGAACCAAAGGCCAGTAAAAGAACCACCAGGACAAAAGGCATGCCTATCTTTTCAGCATAAGAGAGATCCCATTTTTCCATATGGGTTAAATCTTTTATCGTCGGAGTGGCACCTGTCAAATATTGCTCCAAGTCACCTTTATTCGATTCCAAATAGGTACGGATTTCATCAATTGTCCCTAATGTTTGATCTTTATTTCCTTCAATGAAAAGTACAGCATAACATGTATGCAAATCTAATGAAATTTGGTCTGCCCCGTCTATAATCTGATCCTCCAGCGGATTTGCAAGGACTGTTACCCCATCTATTTTTTGAATATCTGCCAGCACATTGTCTACATGATTATAAAAATTATTTTCATTCACATCCTGCTTATCAGAATGGAAGATAAGAAAATTTTGTTCACCCATATCTTTTGTAAATGCATGTTCCATTAAATGATGAGTTCGTTCAGATTGTGAGCCACTTACATTCAACTGCGGAGGAGTGAGATGATTAAAAAAAGAAGGCATTAAGGTTATGCCACCAATGAATAGCAGCCCCCAAATAAATAAAATTATTTTATAGTATTGGGTTACCTTGCAGCCAAATCGGTAAAAATAGGATGCAGAGTTCTGAGGTTTAAACCTTCGCATATTGACACCTCGATTTCTTATAAGCGTGTCACTATTATTTCCTATCATAAAAAAAACTGAGCAAGTATCTTTTGCCCAGTTTTACTATTTTTTCTTCCTTTTTTCCTTCTCTGCCCGATAAAATTCATGGAACATTTTCATTAATGCTCTTTTTTCAATTCTCGAAACATAGCTGCGGGAAATCCCCAGTTCTTTAGCAATCTCTCTTTGTGTCTTTTCTTTTTTTAAATCCAGGCCAAACCTGCCAACGATTACTTCTTTTTCACGGTCATCAAGTATGTCAATATATTGCTTTACTTTTTCGAGTTCCATATTAAGTTGGATCGTGTCAATGACATCCTCAGACTCAGATTTTAAAATATCAAGTAGGGATATTTCATTCCCTTCTTTATCCTGGCCAATTGGGTCATGTAGAGATACATCTTTCTTTGTTTTTTTAATCACCCGTAAATGCATCAAAATTTCATTCTCTATACAACGCGCCGCATATGTAGCAAGTTTGGTGCCTTTACCTGAAGAATAAGATTCAATGCCCTTGATTAAGCCAATTGTTCCGATTGAGATCAGATCTTCTGTATCCTCCCCGGTATTTTCAAACTTCTTCACAATGTGAGCTACAAGCCTCAGATTATGTTCGATTAGTAAATTCCTTGCCTCCGCGTCTCCTTCCGCCATCCTTTCAATACATTCTCTTTCTTCCTTTGCTGATAAAGGTTGAGGAAATGCATTATTTTTAACATAGGAGACGAGAAATACTAATTCCTTAATAAAATACCCAAACGCTGCCAAAACCCCTGCCATTAAAGATCAGCTCCTCACTGTTTCAAACAGGTAGATTATTAGAATGTATGACAACAGCCTCTATCCCTTGCATGTCCTTTATGAAATAAGATATTTATTTTATGCCCAATCCCTTAAGATATTTCCCCATACAATAGTAATAATCTTTAGTATATAAGGAGGTGCATTTATGTACCCTTATCCTTATGGGGGACCCAGATACGGCTGGGGCTGTCCTCCGCCGCCCTGCCGAGGTGGATTTGGAGCCGGATTTGCCATTCTAATCATCTTATTCATCTTATTATTCTTATTTGGCTTTTGGGGTTTCTATAGCGGCGGTTACTTTGGACCAAAATAAAGAAAAAACTTATGCTCTGCATAAGTTTTTTCTTTATTTATGATTCTATTGTTGTTATATCAGCTACAATGACAAATGTGATGGTAACAGCAGTAGCAACACCCATTACAAATAATAACATGGTAACCAACCCCTTATCTTTCCTATTAAACTAAATTTAACATATAGAGGGTTAGTCCAAATTAGCATGATGTGAAGAATAATTGACTAACTATTTACAGTAATGTGAACTTATAAGTTATGCACTATCTTTATTAATCCAGAAATATTTAGATACTTTTAAAATGATATTATTCATCACATTTTACCCCTACTTTCCGATTGTTTTATATTTAGCAATTTATATGAATCTTTTAGGATACAGGTTGTTTCTCTTTCAGTAAAACAACTTGCTTTTAAAAGAACATTACATACAAATGAACAAGCACACTTTGTCCAAGCTGATGAAAATTGAAAATGCTTAATAAAATTTATTAAGCATGGTCATTTTACGGTCAAGCATTTCATTTTCAGCTTGACGCATTGAAACATAGTCAGAATGGTCCCATTTATTAGATTTAATTGTGACAGTGAACAGAATCATATTGATGGTCACTTGATTACCTCCTTGAACTTTACCAATGGTTGTTTTTTAGCACACTTTGTCAATATATTCATCACATCCTCAGGATAGAACTAAAATATATAAAAATCCTATAGGTATATTGCTTATTTTTACCAAAACAACTCCATTACAGACTTATGAGTAAAAGTATCTGTGATAAATGTCCATATTTCAGGACTTATATCATTACAAAAAAGCTGCAGAGGATGTTCTGCAGCTTTTATCACTTTATCCTTATTCTGTTATTTACTGCATGGATTAGACCATGCAAGTTCTTTAATGAGGCTAAGTACTCCACTATAGATTTTCTTCCCGGTATTATTGGTTATGCATCTTTTTTATAGGACTGGTATTCCATTTCGGTAATCTGACCATCACTCACCTCAAAAATACGATCTGCCATAGCCAGAACCTCCGCGTGATGGCTGATAAGTATAACCAACTTTCCACCAGCATGAGCCTTAATTGTCTGGAGAATATAAGATTCATTCAGTGCATCAAGATTTGTTGTAGGCTCATCCAAAATGAAAACAGGCGCATCATCCAGAAACAATCTTGCCAAAGCTAATCGTTGCTGCTGACCACTTGAAAGATTTTCACCGAATTCCTGGAGATGAGTTTCCAAACCATCCGGAAGATCTTTTACAAATTGATCTAATCCAGCCTTCTTACAAGCATCCCAAATCTCTCCATCAGTATATTCCTTATAAACAGCCAGATTCCTTCGTAATGTATCCGAAAAAACGATTGTATGAGCATCAACCATACTGAACTGCTTCCGATAAGATTCGGCACTATACTTCTGTATCGATATTCCATTCACTAAAATAGCACCATGAGTAACCGGAATATCACGTAATAGCAATGAAATCAAGGTTGATTTCCCAGTACCGTTATCTCCCTTAATCCCAATGATTTCTCCCAATCTCCATTCCAGATTAACATTTTTATATAAAGGATGGTTCTTGTCATAGCCAAATTGGACATGTTCATATTTAATATCGTCAATAACTGTAAGTTCCTTGGAACCTTCCTCCATTACTTCCGGAGTAAGATTAATGATTCCCAATACTCGCTTGGCACTAGCAAAAGTATGAACCAGGCTTGCACTAAGCTGCGATAAAGCAAGCGCGGGGCCAAACGAAGAAAAAAGCAATAACATAGCCAAAAGCCCTGTATCAGCATCAACTTTGCTTTGTCCATACAAATAAACGGTCATACCAATTTGTAAAAATACCGAAAGATATAAGGCCCCATCCGTCAAAGCTTTAAGCAAACCTTCATGTTTCTTAAGTGACAATGTAGAATCATTTAAATCCTCACTATATCTATCAATTTGATTCATCGTCTGCTTTTCCTGGCCAAAAATATATAACTCTTTCAATCCCTTTAATCGGTCAAGTATATATTGACTTTGTATGCCAAAGTGAACTCGATATGATTCACCAGCATTTCTACCGCTCCGGTATATACTTTTTGGTACGATATAGCTGATCAACACATAAGAGAATAAAGCTACAACGGCGTACAATGGATGCAATGTCCAGAAAATCGCTAAATAAACAATCCCTGTTGTCAGGCTAATGCATACAGGGGCGACCGTATGCGCATAAAACACTTCCAGCAGCTCTACATCCTTCGTGATGACATTCATAAGCTCTCCTTTTTGAAACCCCATTAACTGCCTATTCCCGAGCTTCCCAAGAGCAGTAAATATATGAGATCTTATAGTTGCCAGAAGCCTGAAAGCAATATAGTGGGTCATATATTGCTCACAAAGACGAAAAACGGCGCGCAGTACACCTGCCGTAATAATCATGATCAATAACAACTTGCCATCTCCATAATCCTTAAGTCCCATGGCATCCACTAAGGCCATACCTCCAACAAGGCTAATAGCTGAAACCGCCAAATATCCTAATGTACCAAGAAGAATGGTCAGCATCATATGCGGTAGAAGCGGTTTTAATATTTTCAATAATTGGATTAGATTTTTCCCGCTTTTTATCATGCTAAACACCTTCCGACTAATTGTTGCTCTCTAAATAGCTCTGCATATACATGTCCATTATTCATTAGTGTTTTATGATTACCTTGTTCAGCTATTTTTCCATTGGAGAACACATAAATTTGATTTGCCTCAAC
>JAZUQD010000344.1:0-4143 GCA_045605505.1 Pradoshia sp. | reverse complement strand
TTAAAAATTCACATATATACAGGATACTCCTCCAAGTGACTTTGCTCAATCTTTATGATACTCTTTAACTAGAAAAGAATCATGAATGGTGGGCATTCATGATTCTGCAAAAGCCACTCCTTATTGGAGACAGGTCATAATGATTAGAGGCCTCTCATTCTTTTAAAAGACCTGAGAGGTTATTTTTTATTATTTATCGTGATTACTGTCAGAATCAAGGTGGCAAAGCTGAATGTAACCATAAATGTCTCAAAGATGGACATGGGACATCACTCCATTTCAGTGGATTGGTTTCTACTTAATGGAAATGACTTTTGCTAGTTTATTATAGCATAGATTTAGTAATTCTAAGAACATATGTTCTGTTTTTGACGCAAATAATGACTTTTGACTCAGCTAACAAAAAAGCTGGGATTTAGTTATCCCAGCTTGGCATGCAATGGTTTATCTGAAATAATGACACCATCATCATCGGCATATACATATTGTCCAGGTATCCATTCTACTTCTCCAAATGACAATGATTCTCCTTTTGAACCTTTTCCTATCTTCTCGCTTTTAAATGGGCAAGTTCCAATTGCTTTTATCCCGATTGCTATACCAGCCAAATCGGTAGAATCCCGGACGCACCCGTTAATAATGATTCCGTTTATATCTCTTTCAGCGGCAATGGCTGCTAATCTATCTCCTAAAAGTGCACAATTCAAAGAGCCTCCTCCGTCCACTACTAGAACAGTTCCAGCTTTAATTGTTTCTAGGCATTCCTTTACCATTACATTATCTTCATACACTTGAACGGTTTGGATCTCTCCATGGAATTCTTTGTTCTTTCCATATGAATGAAATGGAGTTTTGCATAGCTTTAAGCGGTCAGCATACTCATCACATAAATCAGCGGTTTTCATATTTTCTTGCATCCTTTCACATTTAATTTTAAATTGATTATATTGAATTATCTGTAAATTATCCATTTATTAGAAGAGGAATGTTTTTAAATATAGGTAGCATGGGAATAGATGAAGTATACGTTATAGGAAGATGAGGAGAAGGATTATGGGTATGTATAATCAGGCACTATTTATTTACAATGGAGCTGCGGGTCAAACAGAGACGGACCGAGCGCTTGCTGCCGTACTTCCTGTTATCAGTGCGGGAACGAAAGAATTAAAAGTGGTGCAGACAGAAGAGGCAGGGGAAACTAAAAGAATTTGCCATGAGCTCGGAGAAAGGTACGACCTGGTTATTATTCTGGGTGGGGATGGAACTGTTCATGAAGCCATCAATGGTCTTGCTTCTCTGAAAAAGAGACCCATTTTAGCAATATTGCCAGGAGGGACTTGTAATGATTTCAGCAGAATGCTCAATATCCCTCAAAATTTAAAAAAAGCGGCAGAGACCATTATGGATGGCCAATCTATTCCTGTAGATATAGGTCAAGTAAATGACCATTATTTTCTTAATTTCTGGGGTATTGGGCTCATTGCTCATACATCAAACAATATAGATGAAAATCACAAAAGATTAATGGGTAAAATGAGTTACTTTATAAGCGCGTTGCGGACAGTGAAAGAAGCAGAGACTTTTCGTTTTAAAATGAAAACGGATCATGGAGAGTATCAAGATGAGGCAGTCATGGTATTGGTACTAAACGGTAAATATATTGGATCTAATCAAATTCCACTGGCGAGCATCAAAATGAATGATGGACTTTTTGATGTGTTAGTAGTGAAAGAATCATCTTTTGGTGCCTTTCTTGATTTATTTTCCTTGGTTCCCCCAGACGAAAGCCCAATTGATACTGAAGCGAGACTATTACATTTGCAGACTGCATCATTGTCCATTGAAACAGATGAAGTGCTGGCTGCGGATACAGATGGTGAGATTTATATGGAAACTCCCGCAACCATGAAGATATTGAAACATCATTTAAACATGATAACAGGGGAAATTATAGAGTAGGGTTACAAAACTTCTCTTTACCATTTAAAATGATAGAAAAGCAGAATTGGAAGTGAGCCTATGTCTAAGTTGATTGAGAATACTCCATTTCCCCGGACACGCGAGCTGCTCCGTGCAGATATGCGCAGTTTAGGATTAAAGCGAGGTATGAGTGTCCTTGTCCATTCCTCGCTTTCCTCGGTTGGATGGATTAATGGGGGGCCTGTAGCCGTAATTCAGGCGATAATGGATACAGTTACAGATGAAGGAACCATTATCATGCCAGCTCAATCAGCTGATTTGTCGGATCCGGCTGAATGGTTAAACCCGCCGATCCCTTGGGAGTGGTGGGAAACGGTAAGAAATACAATGCCAGCATATGAGCCGGAGATTACACCTACCTATGGAATGGGGAAAATAGCTGAATTATTCCGCACCTATCCGGATGTGTTAAGGAGTGACCACCCAAACGTTTCGTTCACAGGATGGGGGAAACGGAGTAAGGAAATTCTGGCTCAGCATACTTTAGAAAATGGTCTTGGGGAAGGGTCTCCATTAAGAAAACTGTATGATTTAGATGCCCATGTCCTGTTTATCGGAACCAGTTATGAAACGAATACTTGCTTTCATTTAGCTGAATATCGTTCCGGCACTAGAGAAGTAATCCAAAAAGGAGCACCTGTCTTTGTAGAAGGAGAGCGGAAATGGGTGGAATACATGGATATTGAATATGATGATACTGAATTTGAAACAATAGGAATCGCGTTCGAACAGCAGCACACCGTTATAAAAGGTAAAATTGGAAGTGCTGATTCCAGATTGTTTTCCTTGCGGGAAGCAGTGGATTATGCAGAAGTATTTTTTAAGAATGAAGAAAAATTTAGTTTTACAAATGGAGAAAAGATTTAGTTTTATAGATGAATTCTTCAAACTTAAGAGACCTCTGTCTAAGGGAATCTGGCTGAATAACAGTTTTATGGCTAGTAGTTCCCTTTTTCTTTTGCATCTTATTAGATTACTGGACATTACATAAAGAGGGATAAACAAAAGGCTTCCCTCCAATTAGTGGAAGGAAAGCCTTTAGGTTAATTCATACTTCTACATGCTGCATGTCATTTTCATATAAGAGTTCGATTTCCCCTTCACGAATTTCGAGCTTCGTTAAACTTGTGTTACCTGGAGGAGTCGCTTTAAAGACATCTGATAGAGGAGTATCTTTAATATAAGTAAGCAGTACTCGCAGGAAAATGGAATGAGTCACAATAAGAATCGTTCCGGAAGGGTTCTCAGTTATAATCCGTTCAAATACGTCTACGGCTCTTTTCTTAAGCTGATTAAATGTTTCGCCTGTCTCCGTTTCAAATAAATGTGGGGTTTCCCAAAAGATTTTAAATTCCTCTGGATATTCCGCCTCAATTTCATCTCGAATACGGCCGTCCCAATCACCGAAATGCATCTCACGTAAGTCATCTTCCTGAATCAGGCTGATCTTACGTTCTCCAATAATATATTGAGCTGTTTCGTAAGCGCGTTTGGAAGTGCTGCTGTACACTTTATCAATCTTTACATCTGCAAGTCTTTTTCCAAGGGCCTTTGCATCATTGATACCTTTTTCAGTCAGTTCGCCATTTCCCCAGCCTTGCATAATTCGATTAACATTCCATTCTGTTAGCCCATGTCTAGTTAAGTAGATTGTAAGCAATGTACATGTCTCCTTTGCTATTTGTGAATAATCATAAGTATAACGCAATCAGGGTTTGATATGAAAACATTGAACATCTAAGCAGTTTTATAAAAAATTCTGTCATTTAATCAAAAAAGTTGTGTAACATACTATAGGGGGGTATAGTATGTTTGACGATAGATATGTAGGAGGGAGGTTCCTATGAGCGAGATAGAGATTACTGAGGACATGGGTAACCATTGTCACCATGATCAAGAACGAAAGAGTCATCACTCTGACAAAGTGAAAAAAAGTTTGATCACCCGTTTGAATAAAGTGGAAGGGCAAATCAGAGGGATAAAAGGAATGATTGAAAAAGATATATATTGTGACGATATCATTACTCAAATCGCCGCTACGCAATCAGCCTTGAATGCCGTTGGGAAGCTGATGCTCGAAGGCCATATGAAATCGTGTGTAGCAGAACGGATTCAGCAAGGTGATATGGAAGTCCTCGATGAAGTATTGATAACTATACAAAA
>JAZUQD010000343.1:0-7215 GCA_045605505.1 Pradoshia sp. | reverse complement strand
AGAGTATCCCCGTGGCAATTCGAACATTTTTGTTCATAAATCTTGGCTGCTTCACTTCCATCATTCGCAATAGAAGCAGGAGCTGAGGATGGTTCTTCTTTTCCGGCACCCGGATTAGTTGAACAACCAACAAGGGCAATCATAACAACTGCTATACCAAAATGCAAATAGTTCTTCATAGAAGGCCCCTCCCAATTTAAGGAATTAAACAAGTGTTTGTCCTAATTAATAGCTGTAACTAGGCTTTTGTAAAACCTTCTCCAAGCACCTCGGCTGCATCCATTACGACCACAAAAGCATGCTTATCAATCTGTTGTACCACTTGTTTCAATTTCGTGAATTCGGTCTGATCAACCACGCACATTAATACAGGCCGCTCATTTTCTGTATAACCACCCTGCGCGGTTAATTTTGTTACTCCACGATCCACCTCTTCCAGGATGGCTCTTCTTACATCTACCTCATGATTGGTAATAATCATCACCGTTTTGGATCGATTAATGCCGACCTGAACCAAATCAATCGTCTTGCTAGTTGCATATAAGCCGATAAGAGCATACAGACCTTGCTCAATATCAAATACAATACAAGCAGCCACTACGATTAAACCATCAATGAAAGCAACACATGTTCCTAAAGATAGCCCAGTGTATTTATTAATAATTTGTGCCGCCAAATCGGTACCGCCCGTCGAAGCCTTGCCAAGGAATACAATCCCAAGTCCCAAACCAACACCAATCCCGCCGAACAAGGCTCCCAATAAAGGATCTTGAGTCCACGGAGACCAATCACTGGTCAAAAAGACAACGAAGGGAAAAAAGACAGTTCCGACAGCTGTTTTTATACCAAAATGCTTACCCAGCAATAGAACTCCAGCTATAAAAAGTGGAATATTAAAGGCCCATTGAACAAAGGCAGGCTCCCATCCAAATAAATTATACGTAATCGTACTGATTCCACTGACTCCGCCTGATGCCACTTTTGTTGGCAGTAAAAACTGATTAAAGGAGATGGCCACGATAGCAGAACCTATTAAAACAAATAAATAATCTTGAATGGCATGTAAGAAAGGATGTGTATCCTTCTTAACGTTTCTTTTTTTCTTCACGATTCCAGATGCCTCCGTCCAAACAATTAGTAAAGCATATTCATTCTATACGATATTTCATCATGAAACAATCAAAGACAAATGATGAAGAAAATTCCGACAATGTGTACATCCTTCAAAAAGCATAAAAAAAACACTCCAAAAGTTAGTTTTTCTCTAACCTTCGGAGTGCAACATCTTTACAGAGTACTTTTTCCTAATCAGATGGATATATCTTTCTTTTGAAAAACCAAAAACGTAATCACAACAAACAGTAAGTAGTAGACAGCTAACACACCGATTGAGAGCCCAACTGTTGCTCCCTCAAACATAGGTGCTGCATCCATAATATATCTTCTCAGGTCTAGATGAGGGAATAAGACAAATTTCAACCATTCGTATCGTTCAACAAGGGACGTGATTAACATATTGATGGTTGAAGAAGCAAACAAAATGAAAACAGATACACCTACTGCGATAGCCTGACTTTTAAACAATGTGCTTAGCATAAAGGCCATCATGTTAATAAGGAGGAATCCAGGTATCCAATATAACATCAACTCAAAAAAGTATGGACCTGCTTCTATTGTTTTGACCATTTCATAATTTGTTGGATCAATCATTTTATCCGTGAAGGATGCTGACCCAAAGAATAGGAGCCCAACGAGGTATCCTACAGCAATTAATACAATAACCATTGAACCCGCATATAATAAAGATGCTATATATTTAGAAAGGAGAACCTTCCAGCGCCGATGAGGTCGGATTAATAATTGCTTAATCGTACCATCAGAGAATTCCGCAGAAACGGATGCGCTGCATATGATAACAGCAAATAGGGTGACAAATGAAGCGATAGATGTAACCCAATTCACCATAAAGGTCCAGCTTGTTTCTTGGTTAGGGTTGATACCCGTATCCAATAATTCCTGACTGCGGGCGATATCTTCCTTAATCCATTCTTTATCCTCTTCAGGAGTATTCGGATTTTCCAGCTCTGCTTGCTGCAAACTGATATTCTCCTCCTGTTCCGCTCTCCAATCATTCGTATCATTAAATGTCTTTACAAGAATGGCACTCCCTACAATGGCAACAATCAAAAAGCCTATAAAAATATACGATGACACTTTAGAGAATATTTTCATCCATTCATTTTTAATTAATGAAATCATACTGGCACCTCCTCCTGTTTCGTAATCTCAAAGAAACGGTCCTCAAGCGTTTTCTTCACGGCAGTAATTTCAAAAACATCCACATCTGCTTCATTTAATTGACGATTTACTTTTGCCACGTTATCTCGAGTAGCCTGGATTGAAATCATTCTTTCATCTTGTCGAACAATAACCAGATTTGAAAACTGTTCTCTGATTACCTTGGAAGCAGTTAATACATCACTAACAGAAAAGACGACTTCTCTTAAATCCTCTTCTTTTTCTTCTAAGCTATTGTTTTCAATATGTATCAGCTTACCTTTCTCAATAACAGCAAAACGGTCGCACATTAATTGCATCTCGGATAATAAATGAGAGGAAATTAACACGCCTATTCCTTCATTGGCTAGTTGATGTAAATAGTCACGGAATTCTCTTATACCTTGTGGGTCCAATCCATTTGTCGGCTCATCGAGGATTAGTAATTGGGGACGATGTAATACCGCCTGCGCAACACCCAGACGTTGTCGCATTCCTAACGAATAGGTCTTTACTTTCTTATCCATGGCATGGTCAAGCTTTACGAGGCGAGCGACCTCATTTATGCGCTCTTCCGTAATCTTTTCCTTCGCCATACGTGCATAGTGGATCATATTTTTTCGGCCACTCATATACTTGTAAAACTCAGGATTCTCAACAATCGCTCCTAAATCATGCATGGCTCCTTCAAAATCCTCATCCAAATCATGGCCGTTAATCATAACCTGTCCATTTGAGCGATTAATCAGGCTGGCAATCATTCGGATAATCGTAGTTTTTCCCGCACCATTCGGACCGAGCAAACCAAAGATTTCACCCTTTTTAACACTGAAACTAACATCATTGACAATAGTCGTGTTGCCGATTCTTTTAGATAGTGACTTTACTTCAAGAGCTAGTGCATTCATACCATCACTCCTTTTTAAAATTTCATCTATAATCATAACGTATAAATTGGATAAAAGTTACAGAATTTACATAAAAATTGAAAAAAATAGTAAAAAGACCAGCTAGAATATAGCTGGTCTTAAAGGGTTCTCTATACAATTAAGATAATTTCGAACGTAAATAAGCATCAATGAACATATCCAAATCTCCATCCATGACTGCTTGGATATTCCCGGTTTCGGCACTTGTACGATGATCCTTTACCATGGAATACGGATGGAATACATAGGAACGGATTTGGCTTCCCCAGCCAATTTCCTTCTGTTCTCCACGAATTTCCAACAACTCAGCTTCCTGCTGCTCAATTTCAAGCTGATAAAGCTTGGATTTCAACATTTTCATAGCTGTTTCACGGTTCTTGATTTGAGAACGTTCTGTTTGGCAGCTCACCACTGTATTGGTTGGCAAGTGAGTGATCCGAACAGCGGAATCGGTTGTATTGATATGCTGACCACCGGCTCCACTCGCACGATACGTATCAATTTTTAAATCCTCTGTACGGATTTCGATATTAATCTCATCATTAAATTCAGGCATCACTTCACAGGATACAAAAGAAGTATGGCGACGGCCTGAGGAATCAAATGGCGAGATACGTACAAGACGGTGTACGCCTTTCTCTGCCTTTAAATAGCCATACGCGTTATGGCCTCTAATTCCAAGCGTCACGCTTTTAACGCCCGCTTCATCACCTGGAAGATAATCAAGGGTTTCCACCTTGAAGCCTTTCTTTTCAGCCCATCTTGTATACATACGCAACAATAGAGAAGCCCAGTCCTGGGACTCCGTTCCGCCTGCACCTGGATGAAGCTCTAAAATGGCATTATTCTTATCGTATTCTTCACTCAGCAACAATTGAAGCTCGAATGCATTCAATCTCTCAGAAAGCTCTGTTAGCTCGCTCTCCAAATCTTCCTGAAGATCTACATCCGGCTCTTCCTTGATTAATTCAAAGGTTAACTCAAGATTCTCATAGGATTCATTTAACGCATTAAATTCATTAACTTGATCTTTTAACCCATTTGCTTCATTAATAATTCCTTGCGCTTTCGCTTGGTCATTCCAAAATTCAGGCTCGGACATGATTTCATCCAATTCCATGATTCGGGCTTCTTTTTCTTCTAGGTCAAAGAGACCCCCTAAAGTCCGCCAAGCGCTTGGCTGTTTTCTCTAACTCATTACGTATTTCTGCTATTTCCATTTACGTTCACCTCATCTATTTTTTCAAAAGCTTGTTCCCAACAGTTGAATCCTCTTTTCAGGAAAAAGAGAGCCGGCCTAACCTAAAAGCCGTCCCTCTCTATTTAACATATCCTTATTATACGCGTCAACGTCATGTAAAGATACTAATAAAGTCTTACTTATCTTCCATGGCAATTCTTATATTTTTTGCCACTTCCACATGGACACGGTGCGTTACGTCCCACGGATTCTTCATTGCGTTTCGGTTTTTTCTTCACTGTCTCTTCTTCATCACTCTTTGGATTAACAGCTTGCCCTTTCACAACTTCTTCACGCTCTAGGTTATTGCGGATTTCTGCCTTCATGATGTATTTAGCTACATCATCTTCGATAGAGGAAATCATGGCTTCAAACATCGCAAATCCTTCTTGCTGATATTCATTCAGCGGATTGATTTGAGCATAGGCACGTAAATGAATACCTTGCCTCAATTGATCCATAGTATCAATGTGATCCATCCATTTACTATCTACCGCACGCAATACGATAACTTTTTCGAATTCACGCATTTGTTCGGAAGAAAGTTCCTCTTCCTTCTCATTGTATTTTTCGATGATTTTATCATAAATCAATTCGATTAACTCTTCCCCATCCAGCTCTTTTAATTCTTCAGCATTAAAAGTACCTTCAGGTAAAAGATTGGCATAGACATAATCTAAGAGTCCTTCAATATTCCAGCCTTCACTTTCCACATCTGGCGCAAATGCATAGACATTGCGCTGTAGGGAAGAACGAATCATTGTTTCAACGATTCCACGCAGATTCTCACTGGATAAGACATCATAACGCTGCTTATAAATAATCTCACGTTGCTGACGAAGCACATCATCATATTCAAGCAATTGTTTACGGGAATCATAGTTATTACCTTCAACCCGTTTTTGTGCAGATTCAACCGCTCTGGATACCATGCCGCTTTGAATCGGCTGATCATCATCCATACCAAGACGGGACATCATGCTCTTAATATTGTCAGACCCGAAACGGCGCATTAATTCATCCTCTAATGAAAGATAGAATTGCGTAACCCCTGGATCTCCCTGACGACCGGAACGTCCGCGGAGCTGGTTATCAATACGACGGCTTTCGTGACGCTCTGTACCAATAACGGCAAGACCGCCGACTTCCTTCACACCTTCGCCAAGCTTGATATCCGTACCACGGCCGGCCATATTCGTCGCAATCGTTACAGCACCCGGCTGACCGGCATCCAGAATGATATTTCCTTCACGTTCATGCTGCTTCGCATTCAGGACATTATGCGGAATCCCTTTTTTCTTCAATAATTCAGATACATATTCACTCGTTTCAATGGCCACCGTACCGACAAGTACCGGCTGACCTTTCGCATGACGTTCTGCAATATCTTCAACGACCGCTTTAAACTTTCCTTCCATAGAGGCAAAGATCAAATCTGCACGATCATCACGGACAATGTCTTGGTTTGTTGGAATCGCAATAACATTCATATTATAAATATTACGGAATTCTTCTTCCTCTGTTTTCGCCGTACCAGTCATACCAGAAAGCTTTTCATACATACGGAAGTAGTTTTGGAACGTAATCGTCGCAAGTGTCATGCTTTCGTTTTGAATTTCCAGGCCTTCCTTCGCTTCAATAGCCTGGTGGAGGCCATCGCTGTAACGTCGTCCTTTCATCAGACGGCCGGTAAATTGGTCAACGATGATGATCTCGCCATCCTGAACCACATAATCTACATCCAAATGCATGGAAGCATGCGCTTTTAACGCCTGGTTAATGTGATGATTCAAGGCAACATGACTAATATCGAAGAGGTTATCAATGCCGAACGCCTTTTCAGCACGGCTCATCCCTTCTTCAGTCAGCTGTACACCCTTTGTTTTTTCATCATATGTGTAATCTTTATCCCTCGTTAACGTACGGACAAAGGCATTGGCCTGCATATACAACTGTGTTGATTTTTGAGCGCTCCCAGAAATAATCAATGGCGTACGCGCTTCATCAATCAAAATGGAGTCAACCTCATCGATCACTGCATAGTGAAGTGGGCGCTGAACCATCTGTTCCTTATAGAGCACCATGTTGTCACGTAAATAATCGAAACCAAACTCGTTATTTGTACCATATGTGATATCAGCATTATACGCTTCCTGTTTTTCTTCACGGCTCATGCCGGTAAGGTTCAAGCCGACTGATAATCCAAGGAAATTAAACAATTGTCCCATTTCAGTCGCGTCACGGCTGGCCAAGTATTCATTGACTGTAATAACATGAACACCTTTACCAGTGATGGCATTTAAGTATACAGGCATAGTGGAAGTCAGCGTTTTACCTTCCCCTGTTTTCATCTCAGAAATATTACCTTCGTGAAGAGCAATACCACCCATTAATTGAACATGGAACGGATACATACCAAGTACACGGCGAGATGCTTCTCGAACTACCGCAAATGCTTCCGGCAATAGATCATCCAGTTTCTCACCATTCGCATAACGTTCCTGGAATTCCGCTGTTTTGGCCGTTAGTTCTTCATCAGTTAAACCTTCCATAGAAGATGCTAGTGCTTCAATTTTATTTGCAACCTTATTCAGGCGTTTAAGTTCAGATTTATTAGGGTCAAACAATTTTTTCAAAATCCCCATTTAGCAGTCTCTCCTCTTATTCGTAAAGGGTTCACGGACCCTAGAATGAAAATAATTTTACAATCGTCCAATTTTAAATATCACATTAATAGTAACACTTACAAATGGACAAAACAACAGAAGG
>JAZUQD010000342.1:0-1694 GCA_045605505.1 Pradoshia sp. | reverse complement strand
TTCCCCCGCTTCCCGTATTAATAATGAACGCTCTGCTAATAGCTGATAAATCAAACCCCTTATGTGAATAAAAATGCTGATCCTCTGAAACTACGTAAATATCCTTTAAAATTTGAGGGATATCAGCATCCTTTATATATTTCCGATTCTCTGTTTGATAGATTTCTCTGATGGCTTGTCCATCGGAATCTATGATTTTACTGTTAAGCTGCATGGCTGATTGATCTATTTGTAAATTGGTGTCCAATACATGATTGAGGCTTTGCAATTCGGAAAACTCATACAGTGTTAATGTACACAAACCGTATAGGGACGGAACCAGTAATAAAATCATACAAAATCCAATTATTTTTCTCATTTTCACCCACCTGGAAGTCTATTCGTAATTTAACTATATCGTATTGATTTTATGGTTAAAAGAGGAAAAATTGGAAGAAGTAATAGAATACACGAAAATAAGGAGGTTGAATCATTGTGAAGAAGGATGACCACTATTTATTCATAGATTTTGAATTTACAATGCCAGAGGATCGAAAAAATCCGAATGGGTTCTTTCCGGAAATCATTGAATATGGAATTATCGAGGTAAAGAAAGGAACGATAGTCAATCAATACAATTCCTATGTGCTACCCAGAGTATTTCAGACTTTAACAAAACGATGTAAGAAGTTTTTGGATATTACCGAAGATGATCTTAAGACAGGAGTGGAATTTGATGTATTTCACAGTTTACTGCGAGAATTGGATTATCCGAACTCTCCAACGATTGCTACATGGGGACACATGGACATGAAGGTATTGAAGCAAAACTGGCAGTATTCAGGACATACATTCCCTTTAACGGGAAAGCAGTTGGATTTATCGATTGAGTATCAAAAATTTTTTGGTGACCGAAATCAAACAGGCCTATGGAAAGCAATTCAGCAATATGGGGATAACGGTAAAGGTGTTTGGCATCGTGCTTTGGATGATGCCAGAATGACGTATGAACTGTTTATGTTAATTGAGCAGGATAGGAGGTATGTGGATAACTATAAGCCAACGACAATCGGAGACGTAGTGGATTTTTCACAGTTATTTAATGGGTTGACGTAAAAAACCAAATCAGTGAATAGTGATTTGGTTTTTTACGTTTATCGTATTGGAAAATACTCGCGCTCTATATTCGATATAGCTGCCAAAGACATATCTGACCACTTTGATTCCTCTTTTTGCAATTCATGTTTTAATGTTTCAAGAGAATGGCGGAGAGATTCTGTATAATCAGGTATATCTCCTATAAACGGTTTCACCATGTTCGCCGGTATGTTGGTCTGTTCCCTGTAAGCTAAAGCCTTCCGCTCATGGAAAAAATCAACCTCTGTTTGTTTTGGATGATGAAGATCTCCCTGCATAGGATGCTTTAATACAGCCAGTATTTTAACAACCATATATCTATTAGTTCGGATATTTGTAAGTTCACCTACATATTTACCTGTTTTATAATGTGCAATCACTTGGTCGCCGATAGTGAGTTCATTCATTTCTATGCCCCCATTCATTACTGTACTCCTCTATCATATCGTTGCACCATAATCAATCCCAGAAAAAGCTCTTCAGAAAGATGCTTTTTTTTTGAGAATCGTGTAAAGTGAAAAATTGGAGGTAGTTTAAATGAAATGGAAGACCATGATACTATTATTAATAATCCTCCT
>JAZUQD010000341.1:0-3569 GCA_045605505.1 Pradoshia sp. | reverse complement strand
CGTTCGTCCTGAGCCAGGATCAAACTCTCCGAAAGATGTTTGATCTAGCTAAATTTTAAAGCAAATTGACGAGATTTTAAAAATCTCTTTTTTTAGACTTGCTTGGCGTTTCGTTTTGTTTAGTTTTCAAAGAACAATCTGTGTTGCTTGTTTCAGCGACTTTAATATAATATCAAATTCGCTTTCAGCTGTCAACTACTTTTTTAAAAGTTTTTCAGTCGTTTTCTTTCATTTCGACTTCGTTCGTGACAACGTATATAAATATATCAGCATTTTAAAACCAAGTCAACACTTTTTATCAAATTTATTTTCAACTTTTATAGGATTGCTTAAATACCTAATACAATCGCTTTTCGGAGCAATTCTCATCAAGAGTTTCAGTAATAGTTTATACCTTTCTTCTATTGCTCTTTGCACAATTGGATGATGGTTCTCTACCATTTTATCATTACGAATTTCATCCATTTCTCTCTTAATTATATATTCCAATTCAATTCCTTCTTTTTCTGTCAGCAAAACTCCAAGCATAGAATACCCCCTAAGTTGTTAACTGCCACCAAACGTAGAATGCACCGCTTTTCCTGATTTTATACAAGCCAAATTTTAAAAGTAATATTTGTCCAACTTTCCAAATACATTACATTAGGACCTGAACAATTGGATGAGGTGAATAACATGCCCTTTTTTTATGTAACGAATGTACGTAAATGGAAACAACTAATCTTGCTAATGATTATTGCATTCTTCACAGCATTATTTTTTTATGTAGAGTTCCTTGCTGTATCGCCATCTTTCTCGATCAATGGTCAGCCAAAGATTATTTACAAAGGGGAAAAAGGTGTGGCTTTAACTTTTAATATTGGTTGGGGGGACGAAAAGGCTGAAGATATTCTGGAAGCTTTAAAGGAGGAGAAAATTAATTCAGCCACTTTTTTCTTGGCTGGCTCATGGGTGGAGCGGCATCCGCATATTGTGAAGTTGATTACGGATCAGGGTTATGAGATTGGTCTCTTGGGTTACTCGTATATAGATTATACGGAACTCGAAGAATCCGAAATCCAAAACGATATAACAAAGGGTCTTGTAGCATTCAAAAAAGCTGGAATTGAAAAACCGCTATTGTTACGGACACCCACAGGCGATGTCGATAGACGCGTTTTAAAAATCGCCGAAATGTCGAACCTCACACTTGTCCATTGGAGTATAAATTCAATGGATTGGAAAAACCCTGGGACAGAGGCTATTGCTCAAAATGTGGCTCAGGCTAAGAAAGGAGATATTGTCTTATTGCATGCTTCTGATTCAGCCAAACAGACGGCCAAAGCAATCCCGCTCATAAAAGAACAAATAACTGCTAAAAAATTAAAACTCCTCTCTGTCTCTGAATTGATATCTAACTCTAAATCAACAAGCCAGGAAATAAGCAGCATCCCTTTTATCGTAAACAATAATTCCATATGGCTTGATAAAGCTCTTGAAGCAAACTAAAAAGCCGCACTCTATGAGGAGTGTGCGGCTTTTTGCTTACGCTTCATTCTTTCTTCGGTTGCTTCCTTAGATTTCTCATGATATTTAGGCAATATTAGCAGCTGATATGTATTACAGATCAACAAAGGAATTAACATAAAATACATGTAACTATCATCATTCACACGCAATACAGGGAACCACTCTATTACTGTTACTACCACCATAAAAAATAATGTCGGTATAAAGGCGCTTTTATTGGTTTGTTTCACCTTCAGCGCACCTACAACCAAAGCTACAACAAGAATTAAGATAGGGTACCATATATAGGAGATGGCACTTTCCGCTTCACTTCCAAAAAACACAAATCTCAAGTAGGCTAGGTCAATTAAAACAAAACCAGTAATAACCAATTGAATAGCATGCCAAATGAATACTGATTTAAACATTTCCATCCCTAACCTGTGAACAGTTAAATAGGCAAAGAAACACATCTGGCTAATAACACTGAAAATAAATCCAATTCCTACCATCCATAAGAACCCAACAAATAATTCGAGTGGCTCCTTAACCGTAAAGTCGTTCCATTTTGCTATTAAACCAACGATCCCCGCTGTTACCCCGCCGATTAGCAAGGTATTCATAAATAGTTTAACCCAATATCGACTGCTCATTATTCCCCACCCTCTATGTATGTTCTACTAAATTGTACCAACCGTTCTTTCAAAAATCTATTAATTCATTTAAACACGTATATTTTTTAATTCTCGAATCATATTATCAGTGTAGATTTTATATGAGGAGGATATAATTGATGACCCATTCTTTCAAATGCGCTATTGGCCTTATCTTCTGCCTATTCACCCTAGCCAGCTGCAGTGAAACCAATACAGATACAAGTGAAGAAAACTACAGTGATACAAAGAAAATCATTGTAGATGTTCTAAAGTCTGATGAAGGGAAAAAGGCAATAGAAGAAACCCTATCTGACGAATCTGTTAAAACCAAGTTGATAATGAGCCAGGAGGATATTTCAAAAACGATAGAGACCACCTTAACATCTAATAAGGAGAAACAATTCTGGGAGAATGCCTTTAAGGATCCAAAATTTGTAGAGGCTCTTGCAAAAGGAATGGAATCCTCTCATAAACAAATTCTTAAGGATCTTATGACGGATCCGGAATATATGGGATTATTAACAAATATTCTGAAGGACTCCGACATGAGAAAAGAATTCGCCGAGATTATGCAAGGAAAGGAATATCGTAAAGAGCTTCAATCACTATTAACAGAGATAATAGATAGCCCGCTCTATAAAGCAAAAATCGAGGATATCCTTCTCAAAGCAGCTGATGAAAAATCAAAAGAAAATGGATCAACTAAAAAGAGCGCTGAACAAACATAATAAAAAACGCCTCCAAATTCCCAAGGAGGCGTTTGTTTATCTATTATTTATTAACCAGTTCAGTTACTTTTACAGCTATATTCGTAAACATCTCACCGGTTGGGTGATTTTCTGCATAAATAGATGGCGCGAAATCCTCTTCATTCCAATCAGGTTGTCCAAGAGGCAGCTTACCCAATAGCTCCGTATTAAGCTCATCAGCCAGCTTTTCTCCGCCACCTTTTCCAAAGACATATTCTCTTTCGCCTGTTGTTTTGCTTTCAAAGTAGGACATATTTTCAATAACACCTATTACTTCATGCTCCGTACGAATTGCCATGGCTCCTGCTCTTGCTGCAACGAATGCTGCTGTAGGATGTGGAGTTGTCACGATAATTTCCTTACAGGATGGCAGCATGGAGTGAACATCCAACGCTACATCTCCAGTACCCGGAGGAAGGTCAAGCAGAAGATAATCCAACTCGCCCCATTCTACTTCCTGGAAGAAGTTATTCAACATTTTACCAAGCATCGGACCTCTCCATATAATTGGAGCATTATCCTCAACAAACATCCCCATCGAGATGACTTTTACCCCCAGACGTTCCACTGGGTATATCCGTTCCCCTTTAACAGTTGGGCGTTTGTCTATTCCCATCATATCCGGAACACTGAATCCATAAATATCAGCATCGACTAAGCCAACTTTTTTCCCAAG
>JAZUQD010000340.1:0-2830 GCA_045605505.1 Pradoshia sp. | reverse complement strand
GAAGAACATCTAACCGACATCGTCAGCAAATCAAAAACAGAAGGTGAGATGAAAATTAAAATGGATAACCTCACTTCCCTAATTGAACTTGCCCAAGATATTAAAAAGGAGATGCCTTCCCATGCAGCAACAGGAAATTCATGAGTTTCTCGTTCAATTTTTCACAACTAATCATTGTGAAATCATCAATCAGGGACCAGCCCACCTTACTGTGCAATTGACGATTGATATGGATAAAGAATTAATGAATCGTCCTTTTTACTGGCATTATCTCGAGAAGATAGGCGGGGTACCCAATCCGATGAGTTTGACCCTTATCCTTGATAAAGAGGCTGCCCCTCCTGATTTAAAAGGAGAATTCATTCATTTTGGATCACCACGGCTCCACCAAATATTTTCATCCGCCCAAAAATTGTCTAAGCATATTCGTTTATTTGAGGAGATTACAGTGACAAGCGGCCAAATGCCCTTATTCCCGTGGTTAGTTGTGAATGTAAATGTCTCCTATGAATGTGATCGGAAAAAGGACTTATTTTATTCAATAGGACTGAACTTGATTAACGGTGTTTTCACAGAAAATTTTATGGACTCGGTGGATAAACTCTCGCTGACACCTAAAATATCTGATTATACATTTACACTGACACCTATCATTCGTTATCAAAGCGGATTGAATCGCCTAAAGGCGTATATTCAAAATAAAATTAATCACGATGACCATCAATGGGCTGACGATGCTTGTGTACGCTGGAATAAAGATCTAAATTTGCTAAAGCATTTTTATGAGGATAAAAAAGAGGAGGAAAGTAACACCTATGAACTCGAAAAAGAGGCATTGCGGCTGCAATATGAGCCCCGGATCCGTGTCAATATCATAAATGGGGGACTCTTTTATCTTACCGGTAAGGCTATCTGAATAACAAATAGTCTTTTACGATGTGACTAAAAGGTCCTCAGAAATTCAACTAGTACACCATTCCAATTTCACCTATCTAAGATTTTAGAATATGACTTAAAAAAATATCATATATAGAATACTGAGTGTTAACAAGAATGGATTGGAGGTCGTTTATGTTTTATTTAATCGTTGTCTCTCTTTATGTCTTATTTTTTATCTCCTTAATTTCTCTCTTTTCAACCATCACGAAAGAAAGCAAGGCCGTACGTTACCTTATCACAGTTATTTATTCTGCTACAGGTATACTATTCACGTTTTTAGTAGTTGCCGAGATTGTATCTCCATCAGAAGATGCCAATATTGGCTTAGGTTTATCTATTTGGCTAACCGGTTTGATTAGTATTATGGGCATTATTATCGCGTTATTCCATTATTTAAGCACGAAATCAACAAATCGTAACCTCTGAAGACACCTAACGCATTCTTCAAGAAAGAAAGAACAACAACAATCTGCATCTTGTTAACTAACAGCATAACTTAGAACATACACAGGAAAAATGGGTACAAAAAAAAGCAGTGGTTTTTGAATCCGAACCCACTGCTTTACTCACCACGTGCTATTTAAAGAGTCTTGCGCTTAAAGAGCATACCAATTGATAACGGAATAATACCGAACCAATTGCTCAGGAATGGCGGCCGGTCATCTTTATGATGGCGACGCTGCTCTTTACGTTGTTCCTTTGGCTGGTTCATATACACTAACCATTGGACCGTCAAAAATTTTACATAATCATTTGTTTTCATCACTATTCACCCATCAGCAGTATCTCCACGTTTCCTGCACTCTATTCACGGATTTCCTCAACAGACAGCTAGTTTACTGTGATGTTCATTAAAATCTCCTCGATAATATCAGTTATTGTTTTCCCATCTGTTCGTACTTGAAATTCAGAAGCTTGCTTATACAGCTCCATCCTCTTTTGATACAGCTGTTCAATTTGTTCCTTTTTATTGCTGGTCAATAAGGGACGTGATGAATCATTTTTAAGCCTTTTCATAATTTCCGCGGGACTGGCATCAAGCCAAATGACCGTACCATTCTCATTCATATACTTCCGATTGGTCTCCCTCAGGATCATTCCACCGCCTGTTGCAATGATGCAATTTTCAGTAGGCAATGATTGCAATGCCTTCTGTTCTAAATCTCTAAATCCCTTCTCACCTACTTCATCAAAGAGCTGTGAGATAGATTTTCCGGTTATTTCAACCACTGTCTGGTCACTATCATAAAAGGGATAGTGCCATTTTTCAGCAAGCCGCATTCCCACGGTCGTTTTCCCGGCTCCCATAAATCCGATTAAATATATAACAGTCATGCTGCTCCCCCTAACTATCTGTCCATTTCACTACTTTTTCTGCCTCTGTTGAATACGTGATGGTTTCCCGTCTTATTGTATGCTCCGTTTGAATGACAAGTAAGATTTGATAGAAACCTTTCTCCAGGGGCTTTAAATGATAGGTTATTCTTCCATTATAATAAACCCATTCCCCTTTTGTCTCTGGGATATCCCCATCATCAAGCATTGAGATCGCAGCACTGGTCCCCACATCACCTAGATAGGAAGTTTTCAGCCATTCCATTTGAAACTTATGATAGTTTACTTCCTGTGCCATTTTTCCAATCGAATAAAAACAGACAAGAAATATAACTGAAAAGAATAATAGTGCTACTGGCAAAAATATCCCTCGTTCATTTTTAAGAGGGTTCAAATTTATATCGCTGAAAAAGCTTTTTTTCATATTTTTCACCATTTATAAGCATCACTGTTATCGTCAATAATTTTTCCTCTTTTTTTAAATGGATGCTCTTAATATTTTGGAGGACCATTTCATGACCTGCCCCATTTACTCGCCTTCTTACCATATTGTTGT
>JAZUQD010000339.1:0-3647 GCA_045605505.1 Pradoshia sp. | reverse complement strand
AGGTAAAAATCTAAAAATAATGATGATGATTAATAGGGTACTATACATATTAATTATTGCAACTGGTATCATGATGTTAATGAATGTTTCCAATATTAATGGCGAATATATTGCCAAGACAATTATTGGTGTTTGGGTAATTGCTGCAATGGAAATGACAAATGTGAAGCGATCAAAAGGAAAAAATCACAAATCATTCTTGATCCAGTTTTGGATTGCATTTGTTTTAGTTTTATTGCTTGGCTTTAGATTACCATTTGGTATTCAATTATTCGGATAAGAAAGTGGCTCAGTCGATGAAGACTGAGCTTTTTATTTTGGCTATTTTCGTAGAAAGAGTGGTTGGGAGGGGAGCCTTGCCATTTAGTTAATCCGAAAAGATATGACCTCCCAATCCTGGGAAGAATTTTGTGTAAAATTTTTCAAATTAAAGGTTTTTCAATTACTCTTCTAGAATTCTTAAAAAAATCAGAAGGGAGATGAGGGTCCCTGAAATTTACTGAACGTACGTTAAGAATTTTTAAATATGCAGAAATCGAGGCCAAAAGAACAACAAATATGGTTTATCCAGCCCATTTAGTATCAGGTATATTGCTCGAGAAGACAGGAGTCTGTGCTGAGCTCTCTTTTAAATATCCTAAACTTTTGGATTTAGTAAATGAGCGAGTTAAGAGAATATATCCCAATAGATATGAATTAGGGATTGGTTATGAACCCTTTACAATAAATATTTCCTTGTCGACTGAAGAGGTACTACTAAATGCATGTAACCGAATGAAACATTTTAAACAAGTTTATTTAAATGAGGGTCATTTGGCTGATGCGCTATTTAGAAGCAATGACGATTCAACAAGTGCCATACTGGATGGATTAGATATTTCAGGCATACTTGGAATCGTATCATCTCCAAGAGATATGATTGTTTCTCTAAAGGATTATGAATTCCCAATCATTTCAACAAGTAATATACATTGTAGGAAAGCAAAGCAAAAGGATGCTACATGGTTAAAGTCTTTTGTAGAAAATGAATTTGGAAACAGATGGATCGCAGCGGTTGAAAACGGATTGTCACAAGAGAATATTCCTATTTTCATCACAATTGAAAATAACCAGATTAATGGTTTTGCTTGCTTTGATGTAGGTAGAAACAAGAAAGGATTGTTCGGTCCAATGGGTACTTCTTTATCAAACCGTGTGCAAGGAATAGGATACACTCTCCTTCATCATTGCTTAAGAGAAATGAAAGAAAAGGACTATGAATATGCTATTATTGGGCAGGTTGGCCCGTTGGAATTTTATGAACAAGCGTGCAACGCTGTTATAATTCCAATGAATGAAGAACTTAACATTTAGCCCCATATGTAAGAAAGTGATTTTGTCATTCATGGGGACATTTCTTTCTAAATTGATGGAGTGAGTCAAACCTATATTTTTTGTAGTAGTGATAATATTAATTCTAACTAAAAACTCTTATAATACTAATACGTATCGCCTAAAAAATTAACGGTTCATTTTGTTATAATAAAGTTTATGAACTAATTTTTTCTCCGGGATAACAATCCGTGGATTTAATAGTGTGAACGAGAAGCAGGTGATCATATGATTTTTGAATGCATTGTTGAAAATGAAAAAGATGCCATTAAAGCAGAACAGCTTGGCTTTACCCGGTTGGAATTGGTGTCAGCCATGTCGGAAGGCGGATTGACTCCAAGTTACGGGACGGTAAAACGTGTCATCGAAGGTGTAAAGCTTCCTGTTCAGGTGATGCTGCGCCCGCACGGCTATTCATTTGAATATGATGAATTCGATTGGATGTCAATGAAGGAAGATCTTCAAGCCTTTTCAGATTTGGGTGTAAAAGGAATTGTATTTGGCTGTCTGAAGAATGGAGAAATCGACCAAGCTCTTTTGGAGAAAGTAATAAAGGAGGTACCGTATTTTGATATTACATTTCATAGGGCGTTCGATGAACTCAAAACTCATGCAGATGGGCTTGAAGTTCTTTGTCAGTATTCCCAGCACGTAAAAAGGATTCTAACTTCCGGGGGTAAAGTAAGCGCTTATGAAGGCAGGGGAAAACTAAAGCAGATGATTGCTTTATCAGATGTATGGTCAGGTCCTGAGATATTGGTTGGCGGTGGCCTTGGTACAGAGAATATTAAGGAATTACATACATTCCTGAATGCAAAGGAGTACCATTTTGGAACCGGGGTCCGAAAAGACAAATCTTTTGCCAACGGGTTCGACTTTAAGAAAATCGAATACTTGTTTAAATTTTTGGGGGATAAGTAATAGATAGAAGGGAACATTCATATTTTTAGATGGGTGTTCTTTTTGTTTTTTAACCAAAGGGACGTCAGACGGAAGTCCCTTTAGTTATACCCTTTTAAAATGGAGTAGAGGATAAACAGTTGTTGCCTCATTCCTTAGTCTTTATTCCTTAATAGCTTTTCGATGACCATCCGTTTGCCTGTATTCAGGGTGAATTCGAAGCGGTTGTGTTCTTTATTCTGCTCGTAAAAATGATGATGAACAGAACAGATATAGTCACCATTATCAAAGATAAAAAAGTTCGTACCCGTTAATTGCGCCGCGGATGAAAAGGATAGTTGATTATATCCATATATACAATCATAGACAGAAAAATTCATGCTGTTTAACGTTGTGATGAATTGAAAGAAGGCATCGTCCTGTAATTCTTCAAGTAAACGTTCTAATGAATATTGTAAATTTTTTTTAATCCGAACCTGATCCTCATCTTTTATAAATATAATTTCTTTACCTGATAATAATTTTCCGTCCTCCACCAAAGTTCCCTTACGCCAGCGATTATTGCGATAGATGGATATCTCGTTATTCATATATTCTTCAAGTGGGTAGGCCTCATCCGTTTCTTCATCGAAAAAGACCCATTGATCATTTATATTTTCAAAAATTCCTTCGGTATATGCTCTTAGCTGCTTACTTAATAGTTGAATTCTAAGTTGGTTTTTCAATGTGTGCGCCTCCAAGTGCAGATAAAAGAGTCATATGTAGAACTCAAATTCCTGCATTTCCGTTTTGTAATCATAAAATTTATGGCACTGCCTTCTATTTCTTAACATAAGCATCCTTTTTTATAACTCCGTTCCTTAAAGTTGGACAATTAACAACTTTGTGCCGAGAGCATATCATGATAGCAGGAATGGGCCATTGCTTGTTTGAAAGGATGATGCATTTTGTGTGGTATTACTGGCTGGGTTGAATTTAATCGATCTATTGATCAAGAGAAAGAGATTCTCATTAAAATGACAAATACACTATCAAAACGTGGACCGGATGACACGAATATTTGGGATAGCCAACATGTCGGTTTAGGACATAAGAGGCTCATTGTGGTCGATCCGCTTTGTGGAAAGCAACCTATGGTCCGTGAAAAAAATGGAAATCGGTTTGTATTATGCTACAATGGTGAACTTTACAATACAGAAGATATTCGAAAAGAACTATTATTAAAAGGATATTCATTCACTGGCCATTCGGACACTGAAGTTCTGTTAACTGCCTATATGGAATGGCAAGAAAAATGCGTGGATTTTTTTAATGGGATATTCGCCTTTGCGATTTGGGATGAAGCCAAACAACAATTATTTGTGGCAAGAGATCGA
>JAZUQD010000338.1:0-7467 GCA_045605505.1 Pradoshia sp. | reverse complement strand
CCCGTAAAATTAGTTTCTCAACAACATTAAATGATAATGATAATCACTATTGAGTCGCCTTTAATTATAGACAACAAAAATAGGAAAATCAACATCTACCGATTATCATTATCAATGATTTATTGAAAAATCAGGAAAATAGCAATGTTGTATTTTCCTATGATCCAAGCACTAATTTAGACTTCATCAGGACCATGTAGAAAAGTTCGATTAGCTATTATCAGTATTTTAATAACTTACTTATGAAAAAATCTAACTGATTAAATAAACATTTAAACTCCTACTTTAGAATCATTTTTGTATTATTTGGTATTAATCCTTAGTAATCTTATATGTTTTATTATAATATAATCCTATCCAATTATCGGGAGGTTCAACATGATTGAAATCATTAGTTATGGTCTTATCGTCGGACTTTTATTAGGGTTCGTTTTACAAAGAGGTCGTTTTTGTGTAGTCGGAGCATACCGTGACCTGCTCCTCGCTAGGGACGGACGTATGTTTCTTGCAACCATGATTGTTATTGCCATTCAGGCCATTGGTGTGTATGCTCTCGCAGCTAATGGAGTCATTACGATTCAAGCAGATGCTTTTCCATGGCTAGGGACAATTGTCGGCGGATTCATTTTCGGAATAGGTATGGTTCTTGCCGGAGGGTGTGCCACTGGCACATGGTATCGAGCAGGTGAGGGTTTAATTGGGAGCTGGATTGCATTAGGCGGCTATGCACTTAGTGCAGCAATGACCAAGTTTGGCGTACTGAGCACAGTGGGCGGAAATGTACTTTCCTACAGAACAAGCGATACGTATATCCATGAAACATTTAACCTATCTCCATGGGCACTAGTTATCACTTTCGCCTTACTCATAGGTGTTTTGGTATACCGTAACTTAAAGCAGCCTAAATTGCCTTCTTTTAAAATGAAACAACAGAAAACAGGAATTGCTCATCTTTTATTTGAGAAACGCTGGCATCCATTCGTTACAGCGCTGCTAGTAGGTTTAATCGCTATACTCGCGTGGCCGTTAAGCGAAGCAACGGGAAGAATGGCTGGTCTTGGAATTACAACTCCAACTGCACAGTTATTAACATTCTTTGTTAATGGTGATACATCACTGTTAAACTGGGGAGTTTTCCTAGTTCTTGGTATTGGGATTGGATCCTATATTGCCGCCCGCGGCAGTAATGAATTCAAATGGCGCCTACCCGATAAAAGAACACTTGCATATAATGCAAGCGGAGGACTGATCATGGGCTTTGGTGCATCGCTTGCTGGAGGTTGCACAATCGGAAATGGGTTAGTAAACACAGCTCTATTCACTTGGCAAGGATGGGTTGCCGTTGTTTTCTTCTTATTAGGAACATGGACGGCTACTTACTTTACTATTATTCGTAAACAAAAAAAACAAAAAGCAGGCGCCGGCAATACAGCGGTAGCCTAATTTAATAGGAGGGTTTACTTAAATGACAAAAGTACTCGAAACAAATGGAATGGTTTGCCCCTTCCCACTTGAAGAAGCCAAATTGGCAATGGCAGAAATGGTCACTGGCGAAGAATTGATCATCAATTTTGATTGTACGCAAGGTACAGAAAGCATTCCACGCTGGGCCGCAAAAGAAGGCCATGAAATTACGAGTTTTGAACAAACCGGCAGTGCTGAATGGCAAATCATCTTAAAAAAAGGACACTAATATAAACGATAGGCAGGCGCTCAAATTAGAATTAATGAGCGCCTGCCTATTTTTAGTTACCCCACAATGTTTCTCCTATGAGTAGTGTCTTCAATTTTTTTTCTGGCATTTGCCTCCTACTCCACTCGTTCAATAATCTTTCTAATGCTTCTGGCCCTGTATCATCAGCTAGTCGATAAGCACCGTAATGCATTGGGATAAAACAATCCCCATTTAATTCCATAAAAGCTTTTACTGCATCTTCAGGGTTAATATGAGAGCTCGCCATGAACCACTCAGGCTCATACGCTCCAATCGGCATGAGTACATAGTTAGGATGATGAAACCTTTCCGCAATATCCCGGAATCCTTTAAAATAACCTGTATCTCCCACAAAATAGATAGTCTCGGCTTTACGGTCATTTTCAATCATCCACCCTCCCCAATGAGAAGTGTTCGTATCGCGGACCCCTCTTCTGGTCCAATGCTGAGCCGGAACGAAATGAAAGAATAAGGTTTCATGTTTTAATCTATCCCACCAGTTTGCTTCATGGACTTTTCTGTATCCTCTTTTTAAGAAGGCCTTTCCTAATCCAATGGGCACATAATAAACCGGGTCCCCTTTTAATTTACGTATGGAAGAGAAATCGAGATGATCATAATGTCCATGCGAAATTAAAACAGCATCGATTGACGGTAAATCTTCTATGTTTATGCCTGGTGCTGTCATTCGGGATTGAACACCCATCCGCTTGGCCCAAACTGGGTCAGTAAGAATATTCATTCCATCCAATTGAATCAAAAATGTTGAGTGACCAATCCAGGTTATTGATGTACGAAACTGATTGGTTCTTAGCTCGTCGATTTGGGGATAATCCAAACGGCCAATTTGAGTTTTTAGATCCTTTTGTTTTTTACGCCGCTCTTTATTCCAACGATACATATCACGAAAAGTATGCTCATTCTTTACCGCATCAAGATTTTCGAATTTTTTTACCATCTGGCCTCCATTCCTCATCTTTTTACAAGCCTAATGAAATATATTTTATCTCTAGATATTCATCCAATCCGTAGTGGCTTCCTTCTCTGCCCAGCCCGCTTTCTTTAAATCCTCCAAAAGGAGCCTGCGCTGTGGAAGGCAAGCCATCATTAACTCCAACAATTCCGTACTCCAAATTTTCAGCAATCCAAATGGCCTCACGGATATTTTCCGAGAATACATAAGCAGCCAAGCCAAATGGTGTATGATTTGCCCGTTCCACCGCTTCCTCCATCCGATCAAAAGCGGAGATTGGAGCAAGCGGGCCAAATGTTTCTTCTTTCATGCAGAGCATATCATCGGTGGCACCCGAGATGACTGCAGGAGTTATAAAATGGCCAGCCATTTCTTCAAGAACCTCTCCGCCTGTAAGAATCGTTGCACCCTTTTCTCTCGCATCATTGATATGTCGCACTACCTTTTTAACGGCTTTTTCATTAATAAGCGGCCCAATATGATTGCCTTTTACCATACCGTTACCGACCTTTAATTGTTCTACTTTTCTTGTATAAAGTTTCGTGAATTCTTCCACAACCGACCGTTGGACAAAAATACGGTTAGCACAAACACAGGTCTGACCAGCATTGCGGAATTTTGAATCAATGGCTCCATTAACGGCTTTTTCAATATCTGCATTCTCTGTCACAATAAAAGGTGCAAGACCTCCAAGCTCGAGGGAAATCTTTTTCACCGTATCTGCAGCGTCTTTCATTAAAATTTTCCCTACCTCGGTCGAGCCTGTAAATGTAATCTTACGTACTCTTGTATCCTTCTGCCAAACAGATACGATCCGCTGTGCATCACCTGTGACAATGTTCAGGACTCCAGCAGGAATACCTGCCTCCTCCGCCAGCTCAATTAATTTTAAGGCTGTAAAGGGTGTTTCTTCAGAAGGTTTAATGACAGCCGTACATCCTGCTGCCAGAGCAGGGGCTACTTTTCTCGTGATCATGGCAGCTGGGAAATTCCATGGGGTAATGGCCGCTATAACGCCGACTGGTTGTTTTTGAACAAATATACGTTTATTTGGGGAAGATGCCGGTATGGTCTCTCCATATACACGTTTCGCCTCTTCAGCAAACCAGGTAATAAAACTGTTAGCATAACGGATTTCCCCTTTTGCTTCTTCAAAGGGTTTGCCTTGCTCAAGCGTCATGATCTCTGCTAATTCATCTATATGTATATCTATTAATCTAGACCATTCCTGCAGTTTCGCACTCCGCTCCTCTGCTGTTAATTTTGACCATTCTGGACCACTCTTATACGCTGCCTCAACCGCTGCCTTTGCGTCCAACTCTGTTCCATCCGGAATCTTTCCCATTATTTCTCCTGTTGCGGGATTATAAACATTTATTTTATTTTCACAATCTATCCAACTTCCATTAATATACATGCCTTGTGGAAACAAACTATTATTCATCTCGATGTCTCCCTTCCATAAATAATTCAGATGCTAATTACTAGTTTCCCTTTCTTTCTCAACTATAAAACATTCGCCCATTTCTGCCTAACTTATAGAATCAGGAATTAAGTAAAAACAATAGTATTATCCATATTAATCCATTAAAATAAGTTTAAGACAGTTTTTATAATTTTTGGAGGTTTAAAGATTGAAAAATCCTCAACGAAAAAAAAAGAAGAAAAAGCCATCCGTTAATACTCGAACAAATATATTATTATTTGTGATTTTTCTATTATTCACAGCTTTAATATTACGTTTAGGAATTTTACAAATTGCCCATGGTGAATCATTCAAAAAAGAAGTGGAAAGAACCGAGGACATCACTGTTAACAAGCCGGTCCCACGCGGCCTCATTTATGATAAGAATCATAAGTTAATCGTGGATAATCAACCTGTTAACGCCATCACCTATTCACGCAGTAAAACGGCCGAAACAAAAGAAATGGTTGAAACTGCCGAGAAATTATCCAAGTTAATCAGTGTAAGTAAAGATGAGATCGAGGATATAAAAGAACGGGATCTTAAGGATTTTTGGATCATTATGAATCCGAAAGCAGCACAAAAAAAAGTAACCAAAAAAGAGCTTGCTGATAAGAAGGATAAAGAACTGTATAAACTACAGCTGGATCGCATTACTGAAAAAGAATTATCAGCATTCACAGAAGCAGAGTTAAAAACTCTCGCTATTTTTCGTAGGTTTAACAGCGGGACTTACTTAACTCCGCAAATCGTTAAGAATAAGGATGTTAGCGATCGAGAAATGGCTCGTGTCACTGAAAATTTGGATGAATTGCCTGGAGTTGATACTTCTGTGGACTGGAACCGTAAATACCCATATGATAGTACACTGCAATCTATCCTCGGCAGGACATCCTCTTCTGATGAAGGTCTGCCAAAGGAAAAAGTCGAATATTATTCCTCCCGTGGCTACAGTCTTAATGAACGTGTGGGGGTTTCAAACCTGGAACTTCAATATGAAGATATTTTACATGGTCAAAAAGCAAAAGCAAAAAACAAACTTGATAAAAGCGGAAATATCATTTCCACAGAGGAACTTACTGAGGGCCAACGTGGTAAAGATCTTGTTTTGACAATTGATATAGACTTTCAAAAGAAAGTAGAAACAATTATAGAAGATGAACTAAGAACTAAAAAAGCGATGTATAATGCGCCTTATCTTGATAGAGCATTTGTGGTTGCTATGGATCCGACAACTGGTGAAGTATTAGCATTGGCAGGCAAACAATATGTTTGGAATGAAAAGAAAAACCAATATGAGATGAAGGACTTTGCCCAGGGGACCTATACAACAGCCTATGCTATGGGATCATCTGTCAAAGCAGCCACCGTGTTAACTGGGTATCAGGAAGGAGCCATTCAGCCTGGAACAACTCTCCATGATGCACCCATGCAGATAAAGGATACTCCAGTAAAAAAATCCTATACAAATATGGGGTATATTTCTGACTTAACCGCCTTACAACGTTCCTCCAATGTGTATATGTTTAAAACAGCACTAGAGATCGGTGAAGGTAATTATGTTCCGAATGGACCTTTATCCGTAAAGCCTGAAGCATTTGATATCATGCGGAATCATTACAGTGAGTTTGGATTAGGAAAGCGAACAGGAATCGATCTACCGGGAGAACAAATTGGGTATAAAGGATCCGAATTAGGTGCCGGAAAACTAATGGACTTTGCGATTGGGCAATATGATACCTATACCCCACTCCAGCTGGCACAATATATTTCCACCATTGCAAATGGCGGTTACCGTGTACAACCGCGTGTTGTTAAGGAACTACATGAACCAGTATTGGAGAAAGGAAAACTAGGTCCTGTTTTCAAAGAAATTGAACCCAAGATCCAAAATAAATTAAGTATGAAGGATGAGTGGATTAATCGAGTCCAAGAAGGTTTACGACTTGTGACACAATCTTCAATAGGAACCGGTAAATTACTTCAAGGTGAACCATATAGTCCCGCAGGTAAAACAGGAACAGCAGAAGCCTTCTATGATGGACCAAAATGGACCCCTGGAACCAAGCAGCCTGAAACATGGAATATTACATTTGCAACCTATGCACCATATGACAATCCAGAAATTGCTATGGCTGTTGTCGTTCCCTGGGCCTACCAATCCAGTGGTCATTCGATGAATTTAGAGATTGGCAAAAAGGTGTACAGAGCTTACTTTGGAATGGATAAAACAAATGAAGATAATTAAAGAAGTGAATATTCTATTGGACTCATTGCCCAACTTTTAGGCGAATAAGCTCCTTCTGTATATAGACACATATACTAACATGGAATTACGTTAGAAGGAGTGAATGCAGTGACAAATGGATATGATCAGCAATTTGAAAATTTACCGCTTGAAATGAGACAACAAAGCTATTATGGTGGCGGCCACGGACAACATGGGCATTATGGTGGCGAACATGGTCATCATGGTCATCATGGCGGTGGCCATGGGCATCATCATGGCAGCCATGGCCACCATCATGGACATTATGGTGGCGGCATGGGCCATCATCATGGATATTATGGTGGCATGGGATACCCTCACCATTCTGGCGGAGGATATGGACACTACATGCCTTATCAACAAGGCCACCAGTTTGGTTCTCATGGATATGGTGGAGGGTACGGATTCCCACAACAGGGCTGGCAAGGACAGCAATGGGGCCAAGGCCAACAATGGGGGCAATGGTCCCCTGGACAATTTGGTTATGGCGGAGGGTCTCATTCCCAAAACCGTGATCCATATTCCTATGACGAATTTGAAACAGATCCATCTCAATTAGCTAACCCTTATTTTCAATATTAATTATTGATAGCTAAAGCACATAGTATCTATCATGTTACTGAAAATAAGATTGATATTGGTGACTTTAATGCAATAAACACATGTATAAGAAAATAAAACAGGAGTGGGAAAATTCCACTCCTTTTTCATTACATGTTTTTCTAAATATCTACTTATTTTGATCGTTTTTTTTATTCAATTAGGGAATAACATGGTGCTGCACCTACTAATTTTTTGGTGCTAATCCCTTATGTTTTGCACAGATGTACTATTCAATTATTGAATGGAGCTTTATTTTTCAACTTAATTAAAGACAAAAATAGACCCTACAAATGTAGGGTCTATGATTTAGCTTTTATTAAGCTTTTTGAACGTTTGTAGCTTGTGGGCCACGTTGTCCTTGTTCTACTTCAAACGTTACACTTTGACCTTCGTCTAAAGATTTGAAACCTTCGCTTTGGATTGCTGAGAAATGTACGAATACG
>JAZUQD010000337.1:0-19171 GCA_045605505.1 Pradoshia sp. | reverse complement strand
CGACCATCCCTTGACTGGCCGCAACATAAGGGTTTGCAAATTTTTCACGATATTCTTCAATTTTTTGCTGACGTACTGCTTCAGGATCATCACTACTGTTAATTTCTTTAGCAAAAATGATATTAGCTGCCCCTTGAGGTCCCATCACAGCGATTTCTGCATTTGGCCAGGCATAGACAAGGTCTGCCCCAATTGATTTGCTATTTAAGGCTACATAAGCCCCTCCATAGGCTTTACGCAGAATGACTGTAAGTTTTGGAACCGTTGCTTCTGAATAAGCATATAAAATTTTGGCGCCATGTCGAATAATTCCCCCATGCTCCTGTTTGATTCCCGGGAAAAACCCCGTAACGTCCTCAAATGTAATAATCGGGATATTAAATGAATCACAGAACCGAATAAATCTTGCTGCTTTATCAGATGAATCGATGTCGAGTCCACCCGCCATATATTTTGGCTGATTACATACCAATCCGACCGTTTCACCTTTCATTCTCGCTAAACCAATCACCAGGTTCCGCGCAAAATGCTCTTGTATTTCAAAGAAAGAATCTGAATCCACTACTTCCATTACAACCTTCCTTACATCATAGGGACGAATTCCATCATAGGGTACAAGCTCAGCTATATCAGGACAATAATCATTTTCCTCATTCCATTCCCTGACAGGTGGTTTTTCTTCATTATTTAAAGGCAGATAGGAGAGAATTTTCCTTACCTTTTGTAATGTTTCTTCCTCCGTTTTTCCTTCAAAATGTGCATTGCCACTAATGGAATTATGAACTTTTGCACCACCTAAATCTTCAGAACTGATTTTTTCCCCCGTTACTGTTTCAATTACCTTTGGACCAGTAATGAACATTTGGCTCGTTTGGTCGACCATAAAGACAAAATCAGTAATTGCTGGAGAATAAACAGCCCCTCCCGCACACGGCCCCATAATAACCGATATTTGCGGGACAACTCCAGAATAGATAACATTACGATAAAAAACCTGACCATACCCATCAAGCGAGGTAACACCTTCCTGAATTCTTGCTCCGCCTGAATCATTCAACCCAATGATAGGGGCTCCATTTTTGGCGGCTAAATCCATAATAGACGATATTTTTTTGGCATGCATCTCACCAAGTGCACCGCCAAAAACGGTAAAATCCTGTGAAAAAATATAGACCGGTCTGCCATCGATTTTGCCATAACCAGTTACAACCCCATCGCCTGGCCCCTTCACCTGATCAGAACCAAAGTCTTTATTGCGATGTTCGACAAAAGCATTCAGCTCGACAAAGCTATTTTTATCGACCAAAATGTCAATTCTCTCTCTGGCTGTCAGCTTCCCTTTATCATGTTGCTTCTCAATTTTATCGAATCCGCCGCCAAGCTCGATATCATGTTTTCTGTCGTACAGTTCAGTTATTTTCTCATACATATCCACTTATCTATTCCTCCCGTTTCGGCTTTTCTAGAATCTCTACTAAAACCCCTTGTACCGATTTAGGATGTATAAAAGCTACTTGTGTATGATGGGCACCGGGTCTGGGTTCTTCATCAATCATTTGAAGACCATTGTTTTTAAGTTCGTTGATTCTTTCTTTGATATCATCTACTTCAAGAGCAATATGGTGAATGCCTTCTCCTCTTTTTTCGATAAATTTAGCAACAGCACTTTTTTCATGCAAAGGCTCCAATAATTCTACCCGAGTATTGCCAGCGGATAAAAAAACGACTTTCACCCCTTGGCTTTCGACAATTTCCTCCCCTTCATTTACCATTCCAAAGATCCCTTCATATAAAGGAAGCGCTTTCGAAATGGAGCGAACAGCAATCCCAATATGGTTCATTTCCTTTTGCATACAAATCCCCCTTAATCTTCCTATTTAAATAATAGAACATTCTCAATATTCTATAAAGAAATTACACTTGAATAATGAATGATATTTTTAGACTTGAGGAGTTTTGCTAAACATAGTAGTATCAAATAGAAGAATATAAAGGGAGTGTAACTCTATGTCCAAGAAGCGTACACAAAAAATTATTGTTTATCTTATGATTATTACGATGGTAGTAGTCACTCTTCTATCAGGTCTATCAGCATTCTTATAAAATTAAAATAAACCTCATCTATACTCTCACGGAGAGTCAGATGAGGTTTTTTCGTGTATGGCATGAAATAACCTGGCGTAGGTGGATGGAGTGTCAGAATTATTATAGATATATACCCTTGTTCCAAGTGGTACTGATTCAAACAGAGTTTCGACCTCTTTATTTTTCATCCTGATACAGCCGGCAGATACATTTTTGCCAATTGAATCCTCTTGATTTGTTCCATGAATCCCGTAAATTCTCCCATTTGTTCCATGGGCATCTACACCCATCCATCTGGAACCGAGTGGATTTCTCAAATCCTTCCCCGGGATTTTCTTCTTGGTATATTCCGGGTCTTCAAACTTTGTGACAATCGTAAATAATCCCTCCGGTGTGTCTTCATTGTTTTTACCAGTTGCAATCGAAAATTGATATCTTTCCTGATTTTCAACAAAAAACACAAGCTGATTAGTCTTTTTATTAATCACTATAAATGGATCACCGGGTATGGGATTGGGGCCTAGAGGCCATATCGGTGACATTACCTGCATTACTAACCAAAGCGTCATCCATTTCATAAAAAAACCCCATCCTTTTATTGTTTAGGATGGGCTCTATGGCTAATTTTCATTCATCGCTTTGATTTGGTATTTGGCAGCGGTTTCACTGTACTTTTGATAATTAGATAGTCCTTTAATTCTTTAATAAGCTGGAAAAGGGCTGCCCGTTTTTCAAAATCCTCGAAGGTTGTCGGAATCTCTTTTTTCTTTACTTCTTCCACTAACTCCTCAAGCATATGTATGTATTCATGGGCAGTATTATGATGGTGGACATTATCACTTAAAAAACCAATGTATTCACCCAAATCATGACTGACTTCATCGCCTGATAAATCCATTTTAGCTGCTAAAGGAAGTATTCTCTTTAAAATACTCAATTGTTTTTCGCGGAGTTTAAAATAGTGATAATAAGAAGCATCATCAACTATTTTATGATTTTCTTCCTCCAGTGCTGCATAATAGACAGCTTTCCGGACTAAACTTTCTGCATCTATGATTTCTTTACCGCTCCAGACACTGTTCCCCGTAATCAAGTATTCACTGAGTTCCTTCAGAATAATGCTATAGAGCTTTTCAATTTCTTCCCGATATTTTTTCAGTTCCCGCTCCATGTTCGGCATATAAAAGTTAACCAAAAAAGCAACTGTAATTCCAATAACCACAAGTAAAAATTCATTAAGCAAGCTTGCTAATGTAATCGAGTTTGAACCGTATAAGTGTAGAATAATTACACTGCTTGTTACGATACCGCCAGATATCTTTAATGCTACAGTAGTCGGAATAAAAAATAACAGCATTAATCCAATGACAGGAGGTGTATATCCGAGAAGTTCAAAAAATGCAAAGGAATAAATCATCGCTAACGAACAAGCGAAAAAACGCTCACCAGCAGCTCTGAACGACCGTTTCTTTGTTCTCTGGATACATAAAATCGTTATAATTCCTGCGGAAGCGAAACTTTGAAGCCCTATTAATTGAGCAACATAAATGGCAATTGGCGTTCCTATCGCCGTTTTAACGGTTCGATAACCGATTTTAAACATACTAGAACAACCTCTCCTGCAAATTTAATGCAAAAAAGACGCTCTGACATCAGACCATCTTTTTAAACATATCATAAACTTTTTAAAGTACTTTTTGCAAGAAGTCATTCGCACGCTCGGATTTAGGTTGAGAGAAAAACTCTGCCGGAGGAGCATCCTCCACTATCACGCCTCCATCCAAAAACAATACTCGATCGGCCACTTCTTTGGCGAATCCCATTTCATGCGTCACAATCGCCATCGTCATACCAGAAGTCGCCAGTGACTTCATAACCTCGAGAACTTCTTTTACCATTTCAGGATCGAGGGCTGAAGTCGGTTCATCAAATAACATGATTTCAGGCTTCATGGCAAGTGCTCTTGCAATCGCTACCCTTTGTTTTTGACCACCAGAGAGGCGCTCAGGGTAGACATCCGCTTTATCTTGCATTCCGACTTTCTTGAGCAGCTCCATTGCTTCCTGTTTCGCTTGCTCTTTCTTTACTTTACGAACCTTAATTGGAGCATACATAATATTTTCCAACACTGTTTTATGAGGAAACAAATAGAAGTGCTGGAATACCATTCCTACATTCTGGCGCATGGCCAAAACATTTGTTTTTGGTGCTGTAATCTCCTCATTCTTAATCCAGATTTGCCCGGAAGTCGGCTTTTCCATTAAGTTTAAACAACGGAGAAAGGTTGATTTACCAGAACCAGATGGTCCTATAACAGCAATTACTTCTCCCTCTTTTATTTCTGTGGAGATCCCTTTTAGAACGTCCAGCTTTCCAAAGCTTTTATATAGGTCTTTTACTTTAATCATCAGTGCTGCAACCTCTTTTCAAGCATTTTTCCGTTCAGCGTTAAAATCATAACCAATACATAGTAAATTAAACCCGCAAAAAGAAGTGGCTCTAAATATTGGAAGGTTTGGCCCCCGACTTGGTAGGCACGTCTCATAATATCCATTACGCCAATCGTTGTGACAATCGCAGATTCCTTTGTAAGCGTGATGAATTCATTCATTAAGGCGGGTAAGATATTTTTATAGGCCTGCGGCAGGATGATGTTGGCCATCATACTACTATAAGGAACACCAAGCGCCATTGCTGCTTCTCTTTGTCCTTTGTCTACCGCAAGAACTCCCCCACGGATAATCTCAGAAATATAAGCAGCTGAGTTTAAAGAAAACGCAAGAACGGCTGCCCAATACCCTTCAATCTGAAAACCAAATAATTGCGGTGAAGCAAAATAAATAATCATTAATTGAAGAACTAAAGGAGTACCTCTAAAGATGGATGTATAAAAATCAGCCAACCAAATAAGAGGCTTAATAGTAGTAATTTTGCACAAGGCAATAATTGTTCCAAGTAAAAAACCAAACAATGCAGCCAGTGCAGCTATTTGCAATGTCGTATAAACACCTTCCAGTATATAAGGCATAGAAGGAATAATATCTGTAAAATCAAGATTCATAAACTTTCTCCTATCTAATTAATAAAAAGAAAAATTTCAGAAAGGGTCACTCCCTTTCTGAAATTTCCTTATTCAGCGTCCCCGCCAAACCATTTTAGAACTAATTCATCCAGTTCTCCATTTTCTTTCATCTTTTTAAGCTCAGCATTAAATTGATCGCGCAATTCACTGTCTTTTTTGAAGGCAATGGCTGATCCAATTTCTTCTGTATCTCCTTCAAGAAGGAATCCTGTTAAATCTTTATTCTTCTCAAGATAACCTTTTGCAACTAGATCTTCAATTATAGCAGCATCAAAACGTCCTGCTTTTATTTCCTGTACCAGTTCAGGAATCTTATCACGATTTTCAACCGTCATTTTTGTTGTTTTTGCTAATTCCTGGGCTTTTTGTTCTTGAATAGAACCCATTTGAACCCCGATTTTTTTATTTTTCAGGTCTTCAGCTGATTCGATTTTGCTTTTCTTTGAAGTAACAATCATATGGTTTGCTGTGTAATAAACATCAGAGAAATCCACATTCTTTTTACGCTCCTCAGTTGGAGTCATCCCAGCCATAACAAAATCAGCTTGTCCATTTTTCAGAGCTGTTACCAAACCACCAAAATCCATATCGACAACTTGTACTTCATAACCAAGTTTACCAGCAATCGCTTTTGCTAGATCTACATCAAAGCCAATGATTTCATCACTTTTCGCTGTATCAATATATTCGAATGGTTTGTAATCGGCTGATGTAGCCATTTTTAAAACTTTTTTATCTCCAGAATCACCACTTGATTCGTCCGAACTGCCGCAAGCTGTTAATACTGAAACAGACAATACAACTGTCAATAAACTAAGCAACCATTTTTTCATTTTCCTTTACCCCCGCTAGATTATGTTTTCATGCTGATAGTATCATTGTTATGCATGAATAAACTATCAACCTCTATGATTAAGATTTTTACTGATTATATATACAACAAATTGTATTTTAACACATAAATATAGTTTTGCAAAATATTTAATATTATATTAAAATAGTTTAAATATTTTATATAAAACGAAAAAAGAAGTATCATTAATTGATACTTCTTCGATAATATTATATTGAAATTATATATAAAATTTAATTATATTCAGTGTTTTTAAATAAAGCCTCTACATGGACTTTATTTCTTTTATTTCTTTAAACTTCTTTACAATATTCATCAAAAGCTTTTTGGAGATTCTCAATTACTTCTACTGGTTCATGCCCCTCAATCTCGTGACGCTCAACCATCTTAAGGATTTTACCATCCTTTAATAGAGCGAATGACGGGGAGGAAGGTGGATAACCCGTAAAATATTCTCTCGCTCTGGCAGTAGCTTCTTTATCCTGGCCTGCAAAGACGGTTACCAATTGATCCGGCCTTTTGTCATAATTCACTGCATGATAGGCAGCAGGACGAGCAATACCTCCAGCACACCCACAAACAGAGTTAACCATGACCAACGTGGTTCCCTTGTTCGTAAGCGCCTCATCAACTTCTTCTATTGTCTTTAATTCTGTATAACCTGCTTTTTGTATTTCCTCACGTGCCTGGCGAACTACATCATTCATGAATAAATTAAAATTCATGCTCATTTTAACATCTTCCTTTCTAACAGAGCTATCTATATAGTATCAGAGCAGCTCCAATTTATAAAATATTCCATTTTAGGTTTAGTTAACTTGCATAGGGGAATAGTACATTTAATTAAGATGACCCCCTATACTCCTAAATTTACGGATAGCCAAACGGCTATCCATTTTTTATGTTTCATTATTCATTTTACTTATCTTTAGAGAGAAAATACAGATGAAATAATTCTGAGGCTGCCTTTGAAACAATTTCTTCTCCATTTTTGACCTTCTCTTCTATGATTGGCAGGAGTTCTTTCACCATTTTATTTGCATAAAAGTGATCAAGGACTTGCTGTTCCACTTCACTCTCAAACCACTTTGTGAGCTGCCGCTTTCTTCTATTCGAAAATTCGCCTGTTTCCCTTGTAAATTCGCAAAAATCAAGAATCGACTCCCATATTTCATTTAGTCCTTTTTTATGTAAAGCAGAGCAGGTAAATGTTTTTACTGTCCAATCCTTTGTAGACGGTGTATGGTCATGGAGGATCTGACTGTACTCTTCCTTAGCTCTCATTGCCAATCTCTCATTCTCCCCGTCTGCTTTATTCACAGCAATACCATCCACAAGCTCCAAAATTCCTTTTTTCATTCCTTGCAGTTCATCTCCGGCACCCGTTAGAGTCAGAAGGAGGAAAAAATCCACCATATCCCTTACTTCCGCCTCGCTTTGGCCAACCCCAACAGTCTCCACTAGAATCACTGAATATCCGGCAGCTTCACACATCATCATACTCTCTCGTGTTTTACGATGGACGCCGCCTAATTTCCCACCTGAAGCAGTAGGTCGAATAAAGGCATTAGGATGCTTCGATAGTTCTTCCATACGCGTTTTATCTCCAAGGATACTGCCTCCACTGATGGAAGAGCTTGGATCAATGGCTAGTACAGCTACTTTATATCCAAGCTCACATAAGTATAATCCCATATTCTCAATAAAGGTGCTTTTCCCTGCTCCCGGCACACCACTGATCCCTATTCGAATTGAATTGCCTGTATAGGGGAGAATGGCTTGCAAAACATCCTCTGCCTGTGTACGATAAACATTTCCTTTGCTTTCAACTAATGTAATTGCTTTGGATAACGCTTGTAATTGACCCGTTCGTAAGTTCTGGACAAGATCCTCTGTATTAAGGGCCTTATTGTGAACTCTCCTAAATCTTTTTTTCTTGTTTTGATTATGGTCTATCATTTTTAGACACTTCCTCATACCCAAGCCTTTTATAAATTTCATGTAAAATCGTAGTGGCTGCTTCCGGTATGATGGTTCCCGGACCAAATATGGCTGAAGCGCCATGCTCGTATAAATACTCATAATCCTGTTCCGGAATAACACCCCCGGCAATGATTACAATATCTTCCCGGCCAAGTTTTTTTAACTCCATCGCCAACTGCGGCATGAGTGTTTTATGTCCTCCCGCTAAAGAGCTCATCCCTATAACATGCACATCATTTTCCACTGCCTGTTTAGCAGACTCCTCCGGCGTTTGAAACAGTGGTCCCATATCCACATCAAACCCAAGGTCTGCATAAGCAGAGGCAACTATTTTTGCACCGCGATCATGGCCATCCTGACCCATTTTTGCAATTAGAATTCGGGGACGGCGTCCCTCATTAAGTAAAAATTCTTCCGTTAATTCTCTGACTTCATTTATTTTATCCGCCCCACGATAATGGGACCCATAGACTCCACTAATTGTACGAATAATAGCTCGATGACGTCCGGAAACTGCTTCAATCGCATCGGATATTTCACCTAAAGTCGCCCTCGCGATCGCTGCCTCTATAGCTAATTCCAACAGATTCCCATCTCCCGTACGCGCTGCTTCAGTTAATGCATCAAGCGTTTTCACTACCTGTTCTTGGTTCCGCTTACCTTTGATAGTCTCAAGCCTCTTAATTTGCTGTTCGCGAACCTTGGAATTATCAATTTCAAGGATATCGAATTGTTCTTTTTCGTCTGTTCTAAATTGATTGATACCGATAATGACTTCTTCTCCTGAATCAATTTTTGCTTGCCTGCGTGCGGCTGCTTCTTCAATTCTTAGTTTAGGGAGGCCAGATTCGATTGCCTTTGCCATACCGCCAAGTTCTTCGATTTCTTCTAAGTGGCTCCATGCTTTCTCAATTAACTGATTCGTCAAAGATTCAACATAATAAGATCCGCCCCATGGATCAATAACATTCGTGATTCCTGTTTCCTCTTGCAAAAATAACTGGGTATTTCTGGCAATACTGGCTGAGAACTCTGTTGGTAACGCAATCGCTTCATCAAAAGCATTCGTATGTAAAGACTGTGTATGTCCAAGAGCAGCTGCATGCGCCTCTATTAAGGTTCTGGCAATATTATTAAAAGGGTCCTGCTCCGCAAGGCTCCAACCCGATGTCTGAGAATGCGTTCTGAGAGCCAGCGATTTTTCATTTTGCGGATCAAATTGCTTCATAAGTTTTGCCCATAAAAACCGTGCCGCTCTAAGTTTAGCCACTTCCATAAAATAGTTCATACCGATTCCCCAGAAAAACGATAAGCGCGGAGCAAATGTGTCAATAGGTATGCCTGCTTCTAAACCCGTTTTCACGTACTCTATTCCATCTGCCAATGTGTAGGCAAGCTCCAAATCTGCAGGTGCTCCCGCCTCCTGCATATGATATCCGGAGATGGAAATACTGTTGAATTTGGGAATATAGGCGGAAGTATATTCAAAAATATCCGCTATAATTTTCATAGACATTTGAGGTGGATAAATATACGTATTCCGTACCATATATTCTTTTAAAATATCATTTTGAATAGTACCAGTGAGCTTAGATTGTTCTACCCCCTGCTCAATTGCCGCAGCTATATAAAAAGCCATCACAGGCAATACAGCCCCATTCATTGTCATGGAAACGGACATTTTATCCAAAGGGATACCAGAAAACAATATTTTCATATCTTCAATAGAATCAATTGCGACGCCTGCTTTTCCAACATCCCCAACCACACGTGGGTGATCGGAATCATATCCTCGATGAGTGGCTAAATCAAATGCGACGGATAATCCTTTTTGTCCCATTTCTAAATTTCTTCTGTAAAAAGCATTCGATTCTTCAGCTGTAGAAAAACCTGCATATTGACGAACGGTCCATGGCCGGTTCACGTACATCGCTGCATATGGCCCACGGGTAAAGGGAGCAATTCCAGGGAAAGACGGAACATGCTCTACTTCCTTGATGTCCTCCCCATGATAAAGAGGCTTTAACGGTATTTGCTCATTTGATTCGAAGGTAGGAATGTCTGTAAATGTATCTGCTGTTGCAGTTACGAATTCTTCATGGACAGACTGCCATTCTATTTGTGAAAAATCTGGTTTCTTCATGCTTTTACCTCCCGCATTGATGAAAGAGTGGTTAATAAGTCGATCATATTTGTATGGCGATCAATTTTTTGCCAATTTAATTCCTTGATTGCTAAATTAAAATTCCCAACTGCATAAATATGCATAGCCTCGTTTTCTTTGTGAGTCGTTAATGGTCCATCTATATCATTCTCATCCCCACAAATTAAGATATAGTCGGCATCGCTATTTTTTATTTCTTCCTTCAACATTGCGTTGCTCATAATTTCAGTTTTTTCTGTATAACTTAGCCCGCCGGCTGCTAATAGTTCTTTTGAGAAATCTATATACGGCTTAGCTTGAGAGACTCGCCCAAGTCCAATGACCATAATTCTTATTTCACTTCCCCATGTAAGATTCATCGAACGAATCGCTTCAAATTCCGAAGCTAAACGGATTCGCTCAAGAGGGAATATTTCTTTTTCTCCCTGTTGGATGCTTGGCTTTTCTGTTAAATTTTTTATCGCATCCGGTCGTTCTTCTTTTGGATTTGCATACGTATTTATTCCGACGACCCTTTCCTTCCTAACGGCTACCGCTGATAATCTGTTTTTAGCAAGGTCTGCTAACTCTCTTTGTATTTGCCCCTTCTTCAACTCGGAGAGAATACCGCCTTTTTTCTCTAATTTAACGAACTGATCCCACGCCTGCTGGCACAGTTCATCTGTTAAAGCCTCCAAATAGTAGGACCCTCCACCTGGGTCAGCCGTTTTCATTAACATAGATTCCTCCCTAAGAATATGAGGAATATTTCTTGCCAGTCGTTTTCCTAGTGAACTATTGTTCGTGAGCATCTCATCAAACGTATTGACTGTTAGATACTGACAGTTCCCAATTATGGCTGCCAATGCTTCATTCGTTGTACGGAGGAGATTGACATGACGGTCAAAAGTCGTTTTGTTTCTTTGCGAGGTCTGTGCATGGATGTCCATCTTAAAGGTATTTTCCTTCCCGTACGCCTTACCAATCGCATACCAGAGCTTTCGGGCAGCACGAATTTTGGCAATTTGCATAAAAAATACAGAATCGATAGCGAATGAAAAAACCATTTTTTCTGCCGTCTCTTTTGAAGATAGCCCTGCCTGTATCCCTTCATATACATAATGCGCACCAAGAGATAATGCATATGCAATCTCTTTGGCAGCATCTGCTCCCGATTCATGATACGGCTTACTATTAATGAGGATTGTTTTTATAGTTGGGGATGATAAATTCCATTCTTTTATTTGATGAAACCATTTAGATAAGCTACTAGTTTCTTTAGTTGGCATGGATCCTTTTTCAGCCCAATCCGAAATAGGATCTCGCGCCACTATTCCTTGTTGGTTAGTTAGGCCTTTACCCAGCTTTTCCATAAGGATTTCCTGTCGGTCACCAGGCAACAGAAATAAAGGATGCTCCTGAATTGGCAGATGATTCAATAGATTATTCAAATCTTCATCACCAAGGCCATTGACATCAAAAGAGATGGTATTTTGTCCATTTGCAAGGGACTCGATAATTGTTTCCTTAAGATTTTCCCCTCTTGCTACTTGGCAAATTTTTAATGGGTGGTGGAGATAGCCAGATTCATAGATTCCTCTCGTATAGGGAGGTTTTCCAGGTACTTCGTCTTTTTCAGGGCTTTTAAAATAAAGCGGTTTCAAAATAATTTTTTCAAATGTTTCGGTCTGTAACATATCTAATTCTTTACCCTTTAGGGATTTTAAGACTGCTTTCTCCCATTGCTCTTCTGTTGCTTGTTTAAATTGATCATTTCTAGCATCCTTTATATTCATAGCTCGCTTTCTTAAAAAGAAAGCTCCCTCCCCTCGCTAATTAACAAAATAGTTAGTAAATTTATAGTATCACGCTTATACCCAATTTCTCCAATAAAAGGTAAATAATCCTCACTAGAGTACTAAGTGATTTATTTCTGGATCTCAATACGCCCTATCACCAATACTTCTCCATTAATGAACTTGACCAGCTGGGTTGTGAAACTTTTCCTTTCGGCAAAAATTCATTCATAACAGGTTTTATATCAATGACCGGTGTACCATCCAACGCATCTAATCCTTTTACAATAAGCTGTCTATGCCTAACCTCCATCAGTTCAACCGTAGTAACCCCAATCTTATTTGGCCGGTTTTTACCTCGCTGAGAGAAGATACCTACCTTAGGAAATTGTTTGTTATTTCTTGGGTATCTTGCTTCATACTGAATCTTCTGATCATCCACTTTATCAAAATAAAAAATGATCTCTAAATGAGAAAATTCGTGTATCCCTTCCATTGACGAATCATGTATATTCTCCGCCAGTTCAATGAACGAAATAATATCGCCCCAATTATCATCTGTAATTTCTTTCCTGCTATTTTGCACAAAGGCTACAGGTTCTATTGTGTACTTCATGCCCTAATCCCCCTTTTAAACTATAATTTCTTCACCTACTTGTATATCTCCTTTTAATAAGGAAAGAAAAATAAAATTTCCTACTCACTCCCATTGTTGTCGATTCTTTCATTTCCGTTACTCACCTTAAATTAGTCGTTTATTTCTCGGGAAATGTTCTAAAAAAAGACACACATACTGTGCGCCTTCCATTATCCGATTAATAAATCGGTGTATGATCGCTTGTGATGTTTTCCAGGATTTCTTTCACTCTGGCCAGAAATCTTCCACAAACCAATCCATCAAGAACACGATGATCCAACGATAGACATAGATTTACTCGATCACGGATAGCAATCATATTTCCATCCATCACAACTGGTTTTTTTACAATCGATTCGACTTGAAGTATCGCAGCCTGTGGGTGATTAATAATCCCCATCGATTGGATCGAACCGAATGAGCCGGTATTATTAACCGTAAATGTCCCACCCTGCATATCTTCAGACTTCAATTTACCGGAACGGACCTTTTTGGCCAATTCATTAATTTCACGTGCAATTCCCTTAATTGTTTTTTCATCCGCGTGCTTAATAACAGGAACAAATAAGGCCTCGTCTGTAGCTACAGCTATCGAAATATTAATATCTTTCTTTTGGACAATCTTATCCCCGGCCCACATTGAATTGACTTCAGGAAATTCCTTTAATGCTTGTGCAACTGCTTTTACAAAAAAGGCGAAATAAGTTAGGTTATAGCCTTCTCTTTTCTTGAATTCATCTTTTAAAGAATCTCGGTATTGAACCAGATTGGTTACATCTGCTTCAATCATTGTCCATGCATGTGGAATTTCATGCTTGGAACGCAGCATATTTTGTGCGATTGCTTTCCTGATTCCTGTTAGCGGGATGGCTAAATCTCCGTTTTCTACAGCCGAATCATTCGTGCTTGGTTCCTGCTTCTTGATCGTTTCAGAGGAGACCGCAGACTTCAGTGACTGCTGAATAGGAGTTTTCGGTTCATCTTTTTCAGTGGCACTTGGATTTTGAATATCCGTACCTGTTTCAATCACTTTTAAAATATCTTTACGGGTAATGCGGCCTCCAGCACCGCTTCCGGTTACGCTACCCAGGTTAATTCCATGTTCCTGGGATAGTTTTAATACAGCTGGTGAATACCGTCCTCTATTGGAATGGTCGTTCTGGGCGGATGTTTCACCTTTAGCTACAGATTCCGTTTTTGCTTTCTTCGTTGTCTCTTTGGATCCACTATCCGATCCTTCGATTTGAATGCTGCACATCACTTCTCCTACCGGAAGGGTTTGTCCCTCTTCTGCAATCAGTTCTTCAATCACTCCCGTAAAAGAGGACGGAACTTCAGCATTTACTTTATCCGTCATAACTTCAGCAATCGGATCATATTTATTTACTCTATCACCTGGCTTTACGAGCCAGCTTGAGATTGTCCCCTCTGTTACACTTTCCCCGAGTTGAGGCATATTCATCTGCTCGATTGGCATACAGATCAAGTCTCCTTCCTCACTTTAGTTTAATAGTCTGCTAATTCTCTCATTGCTTTTTCTACCTTTTCGGGATTGACCATAAAATACTTTTCCATAGTTGGTGCATACGGCATCGCCGGAACATTCGGACTTGCCAAACGTTTAATCGGGGCATCTAAATCAAAAAGGCAGTTCTCTGCTATAATGGCTGCAACCTCGCTGACAATACTGCCTTCCTTCGTATCCTCCGTAATTAAAAGAACTTTACCAGTTTTAGAGGCAGCCTCAATGATCGCTTCCTTATCAAGTGGATAGACCGTTCTTAAATCAAGAACATGGACGGAGATTCCATCCTTAGCCAATTTTTCTGCTGCCTGAAGGGCAAAGTGGACACACAATCCATAAGTGATGACTGTAATGTCTTCACCATCTCTTTTTACATCTGCTTTGCCAATCGGCAATACATAGTCATCGCCGGGTACCTCTCCTTTAATCAGACGATAGGCTCGTTTATGTTCAAAGAAAAGAACTGGGTCTTCATCACGAATCGCTGCTTTTAAAAGTCCTTTTGCATCATAGGGAGTAGAAGGCATAACAATTTTTAATCCAGGCTGATTAGCAAAGATAGCCTCTACTGATTGAGAATGATATAACGCCCCATGTACTCCTCCACCGTAGGGAGCACGAATGACAATCGGACAATGCCAGTCATTATTAGAACGGTATCGTATTTTTGCTGCCTCAGAGATGATTTGGTTTACTGCCGGCATAATAAAATCAGCAAATTGCATTTCCGCAATCGGCCGCATACCATACATAGCTGCTCCGATTCCCACACCTGCAATAGCTGACTCCGCCAAAGGAGTGTCCAGCACACGCTCTTCGCCAAATTGTTCATACAGTCCATTTGTTGCCTTAAAAACGCCCCCTTTTCTCCCTACATCTTCACCTAAAATAAAAACTTTTTCATCGCGTTCCATTTCTTCTCTCATCGCCATGGTTATCGCATCAATATATGAAATGACAGGCATCTTTTACTCTCCTCTCGACTCAGCATACACATATTTCAGAGTGTCCTCTGCTTTTGCATATGGAGCATTTTCAGCGTAATCTGTTGCTTCATTCACCATTTCCATGATTCGATCATTGATTTCTGCCTCTTTCTCATCATCCATAAGGCCAATCTCCTTCAAATAAGCCCCAAATGTAATAATCGGGTCATTTGTTTTGGCTTTAGCCACCTCATCTGGCGCACGGTAGCTGCGATCATCATCATCACTTGAATGTGGAGTGAGACGATAGGAGATGGTTTCAATTAAAGTAGGGCCTTCACCGCGTCTGGCACGATCTGCAGCCTCTTTGACAACTTTATATACTTCAATTGGGTCATTTCCATCTACAGTAACACCGGGCATGCCATACCCAATCGCACGATCAGATACCTTTTCACAGGCTAATTGTTTTTCAATCGGAACAGAAATCGCATATTTATTATTTTCGACCATGAATATTACAGGAAGTTTATGTACACCAGCAAAATTGGCTCCCTCATGGAAATCTCCCTGATTCGATGATCCTTCACCAAAGGTAACAAATGTCACCAAATCTTTCTTTTCCATCTTTCCAGCTAAGGCAATTCCGACTGCATGCGGAACTTGAGTGGTAACTGGAGACGACCCAGTTACAATCCGATTTTTCTTCTGACCAAAATGGCCTGGCATTTGCCTGCCGCCAGAGTTTGGATCCTCCTCTTTTGCAAATCCTGAGAGCATTAATTCAGTGGGTGTCATCCCAAATGTAAGAACAACCCCCATATCACGATAATAGGGCAGTACATAATCCTTATTCGTATCTAGCGCAAACGCTGCTCCTACCTGGGCTGCTTCCTGTCCTTGACAAGAAATAACAAAAGGAATTTTACCAGAGCGGTTTAATAGCCACATTCTTTCATCTATTCGTCGTGCCATCAGCATTGTTTCATACATTTTCAATACCGTTTCGTCTGTTAAACCAAGGACATCAAGCCTGTTTTTATTCATTGAATAAACCTCCTCTTTGTTCGCTCTTTAGTATTTAAGAATGAATTGCATTGCCATCAACGGCCAACGCGGCTTCCCCAATAGCTTCTGCTAATGATGGATGTGGATGAATAGCCTGTGCTACCTCCCAAGCCGTTGCATTTAAAATCAGAGCCAATCCAGCCTCAGATATCATATCTGTAACATGCGGACCAATCATATGTACGCCTAATAAATCATCCGTTTCTTCATCAGAAATCATTTTTACAAAGCCGTCCGATTCCCCGTAAACCAATGCCTTGCCAATCGCCTTGAAGGAAAATTTCCCTACCTTTATCTTATGACCACGCTGAATAGCCTCATCTTCTGTAATCCCTACACTTGCTGCTTCAGGACTGCTGTAAATACATCTTGTGATTAAATCATATTGAAGCGGTTGCGGGTTTTCATTTGCGATATGTTCTACAGCTGTGATTCCCTCATGGCTTGCCACATGAGCCAATTGCAACCCACCTATAACATCACCAATGGCATAAATATGCGATTCCTCTGTTTGATAAACCTCATTAACCGCTATTACACCCTTTTCAATTTTAATATCTGTGTTTTGTAACCCAATACCTTCTACATTTGCTTGTCTACCAACAGAAACAAGAATTTTTTCCGCCTCATATTCTTCCATTTTTCCATTCCGTACAGCAGAGATGAATACCTTCTGTTCGGTTCGCAATGTTTCAGGCTTCACCTGTGCATTGGTAATAATCTTAATCCCTTTTTTCTTTAACAGCCTGTGCATCTCTTTTGATATATCTCGATCCTCTGTTGGGATGATGCGGTCTGCATACTCTAGAATCGTTACATTTACTCCAAAATCCGCCATCATGGAGGCCCACTCAACACCGATCACTCCACCCCCGATAATAAGTAAGGAAGATGGTAATTCGGTTAACTGTAAAGCTTCATCTGAAGACATAACAAGATCACCATCTATCTTTAAACCCGGTAAGGATTTTGGTCTTGATCCTGTCGCAATTAGGACATTTTTCGGAAGTAACATTTCATTCTCTGTTCCATTATTCATCTCTACGGAGATGGTACCCGGCATCGGAGAAAAAATGGAAGGTCCAAGGATTCGGCCGTGCCCTTCATATAAATCAATTTTTCCTTGTTTAATTAGATAGTGCACGCCCTTATGGAGCTGTTCTACGATTCTTTCTTTTCGTTCCTGTGCTTTAAGGAAATTTATACGCGGCTCTGATACCTCCACTCCAAACTCAGCTGCATGTTTAACCGTTTGATAGACCTCTGCACTACGTAATAGTGCTTTGGAAGGTATGCATCCTGCATGCAGGCATGTTCCGCCTACTTTGCCTTTTTCTACAATCGCTGTTTTTAAACCAAGCTGAGAAGCTCGTATGGCCGCTACATAACCGCCTGTCCCGCCTCCCAATATGACCAAATCATATTCAATTGCCATTATTCATTCACATCCCAACTTCTTCTATTCAAGCATTTTATATATTTTGATTTCTCTATAGAAAACGGTTCTTTTAACGCTTCTTTATATCTTCAACTGGTCTTACCACCAGGTAGATTTAAGGAAAAAATCATATCAAAACACACTGATGGAACCCCGCCACTATCATGAACTTTTTTTAAAGTAATCAAGAGTCCGCTCATAGACAAAAATACGGACTCTCTTTCCTTGTTTGGTTAACGACGACGGTTTAAAATATGACGGCCGTTTAATAAAAATTGGCTTCTAGATTGTTTTAATTTTTCAATTCTCTCCTCAGCCATACGGTCCGCAGCAACATACGTTGGAATTCCGTCTCTCTTAGCAATCTCGATTACTTTTTCAATATTGCTATAGATACCTTCTACTTTTTTCAAAGCCCGTTCCTGGTTATACCCATATAATTCATCCGCGACATTTATAACACCACCGGCATTAATCACATAATCAGGGGCATAAATAATACCCATTTCGTGAATAGCATCACCATGGCGTGTTTCTTTTAATTGATTATTAGCTGCTCCTGCAATAACCTTCGCTTTTATTTGATGTATCGTTTCATCATTAATTGTCGCACCAAGCGCACATGGGGCATAAATATCACAGTCTACACTATAAATATCGGCAGGATCTACTGCTTTTGCCCCAAAATCCTCGACTGCCCGATTCACTGATTCTCTATTAATATCTGTCACTATCAATTGCGCACCTTCTTCATGAAGATGCTTACAAAGATTATAGGCTACATTTCCGACTCCCTGAATAGCGATCACTTTTCCTTCGAGTGAATCGGTTCCAAAAGCTTCTTTTGCTGCTGCCTTCATCCCCCTGTATACACCGTAAGCGGTTACGGGAGACGGGTTACCTGATGAACCAAAGGCAGGTGAAATTCCCGTTACATAATCTGTTTCCTCATGGATAATATCCATATCAGCTACCGTTGTCCCAACATCTTCTGCCGTAATGTATCTTCCATTCAATCCCTGAATATAACGGCCAAACGCTCGGAACATTTTTTCATTTTTATCTTTTCGTGGATCACCGATAATAACTGTCTTACCTCCGCCAAGGTTCAGGCCCGCAGCTGCATTTTTATATGTCATTCCCTTCGCTAATCGAAGAGCATCTTCTATTGCTGCTTCCTCTGTGTCATAAGTCCACATTCTTGTACCACCAAGTGCAGGGCCGAGAGTAGTATCATGTATGGCAATAATCGCTTTTAATCCAGATTGTTTATCCTGTACAAAAAGCAATTGTTCATAATCATACTGCTCCATATATTTAAAAATTTCCATATTCTCATTTCCCCTCTCGATTATCTGTCCAACGTTACATTTCATTGTTTTATTACCTATAAAGATAAAGAATGAAGCTGATTAGCTGAGTCTTAGTGACACAAAGGTTCATTCTAGGTGACCAGACCCTATGAATGATTAAGATTGCATGCACACCAAGGAATTATATAAAACCTCGGTCACCGTATAATTCTTAGAAAATGGAAAGATACCCGCCTTTATCGGCTATTTCCTATCATCCTGAAAATCGTTTAAACTCGATTGAAAGATTCTCTCTTCCCTGGCTGGTCTGCCCACTTATATA
>JAZUQD010000336.1:0-11356 GCA_045605505.1 Pradoshia sp. | reverse complement strand
TGATAGGTGGCACCAGCATTTTCAATATCCACTTTAATTGATTTGTATCCTGCTACATCTCTTCCTTCCAGCGACTTTGCAGTTATCAATAATTGTGGGCCATGGCAAATTGCAAAGACTGGTTTCTTTGCATCCATAAAAGCTTTCGAGAATGAAACAAATCGATCATCGGCTCTTAAGATGTCAGGAGAGAATCCACCAGGGATGAATAAGGCATCAAATTCTTCTGCTGTTACCTCATCAATTCCTTTTTGAATTTCTACCTCTTCTTTTCCTTGCTTCCCTTTGACTGTTTGTCCTTTTTCTGTGCCGATGGTTACCACGTCATGCCCAGCTTCCTTATACGCCTTGGCTGGATCAGTATATTCAACATCTTCAAACATATCTGTTATAACACATGCGATTTTTTTACTCATATAATCAATCTCCTTTATAAAAAGTAGTCGATACCTTTATCTTCTTCCCCAGAAAATTATTCATAAACATCCGCTTTCTACATATAGAAAAACAGTGTGAAATATTCACACTGTCTGAGTGATCCCTTTGTCATTAAACTGTAAACTTTACTAATGAAATCTGCAGTTCCTCTGATCAATCAGTGCTTATCTAATCTCTATCATCAGGGTATTTTACGAGAACCGCCCTACCACCATTCAATTACCCCTCTACATGAATGAAACCTGCATCATTAATCTTCTTGAAAAATAAAAATCATGAGAAAGATTAATTACCAATTAATGTTTTACGGGGCATGATAAGAATTTCTACACGTCTGTTTTTCTCTCTGCCACTATCAGTATCATTAGATGATACCGGCTTAAATTCTCCAAAACCTTTTGCACTAAACCATTCAGGGTTTAACTTTTCATTATCTTGTAAAAGCTTCATAAAATTGACGGCCCTCATAACGCTCAATTCCCAGTTTGACTCAAAATCAGCATTACTGATCGGTACATTATCCGTATGCCCACTGATGATAATATTTCTCGGAGGGTCCATCACTAGCAAGTCTGATATTTCCTTAGCAATTTTTTCGTCATTCTCTCTGACCACAGCTATTCCAGAGTCAAATAAAACATTATCCCTAATGGTTAATAACAATCCTTCCTCTGTTAAAGAGGTTTTTAAGTTTTTCTTTAAATGACTATCTTTAATATAGGCATCCATTTTTTCCTGAACTTCCTTCAGTTCTTCCAGCTCTGGACTGGTACTGGTACTGGGCTCCTCTTTTCTCTCCTCTGCTTTCCCGTCAAACTTTTCAGGGTCTGTCTCTGTCATCATCCCCTCAGGCAATGGACTGGGATTTTCAAAAACACCTGTCCCTCCATCTAGTGCTTTATTAAAAGCTCTTGATACTTCAGAAAACTTCTGGGCATCTACAGAGCTTATAGCAAACAGCACAATAAATAGAGCCAATAATAACGTTAATAAATCACTGTATGGGAGCAGCCATGCTTCAGACATATGCTCCTCATGCCGAGACTTCCTTTTTCGCTTGGACATTGTTTCTCATCTCACCTTCCAACCATTTCTTCCTTTCCGCAGCAGGTAAATAAGAAGATAGTTTTTGCTCTATTGTCCTTGGTGCTTCTCCTTCTAAAATAGATAGTATGCCTTCTACCATCATTTCTTTAATGCGGACTTCCTGATTTGATTTTCTCTTTAATTTATTTGCAAACGGGTGCCACAACAAATACCCCGTAAAAATTCCCAATAATGTAGCAACAAATGCTGCACTTATGGCGTGCCCCAGCACTTCAGTATCACTCATATTTCCCAGTGCCGCGATCAATCCTACTACCGCACCTAAAACTCCAAGGGTCGGAGCATAGGTACCAGCCTGTGTAAATATCTGTGCCCCTACTGCATGCCTATCCTGCATAGCATCAATTTCTTCTGATAGAATATCCCGTATGTAATCAGCACTTTGTCCTTCAACTGCTAGATTCAGTCCATTTCTTAAAAAAGGATCTTCCACAGATTCTGAAATTTTTTCTAACGCCAGTAATCCCTCTTTACGCGCTATTTGTGCCCATTCAGAAAATGTATGAATTAATTCTTCCTGTGAAACCATTACTTTCTCTGTAAAAATGATGACAAATAGCTTAGGAAGCTTAATCAGTTCATGTACTGGAAAAGCAACTGCAATCGCTGCAGCCGTTCCCAAAAAAATAATTAATATGGCAGCAGGATTGACAAGAACCGCAATATCAACACCTTTTAGTACCATCCCCACACCAACTGAAACGATAGCCATAATAATTCCTATGATCGAAGATTTATCCATCTTATTCACCCGTTTTCTACTATTCTTTTATCACTTCTAGTATCGACATTTCCGTACATTCCTTTACATAAATAAGCGGTTTAAAGCCCTGGATTATCAATATTTAGGTAAAAAGACACAAAAAAAGTGATGAAAATTCATCACTTTTTAATAGATTATAAAAAGAAGGTTGATTTAAATCTAATACGTTAGCTAGAGCTCATTAACCAAAAGCCCCATGCTACACGTCATTCGGAGTTTCATAAGGATTTTTTTAACAAATATGTCGAAGTTATTATGATTATGTAATATTCTTGTAAATTAAACTCAATATTCCTGTAACCACAGAAACTAGTATTTTAGTTATAGTATAAAAGTAGAGTAAAGGCGGTAAGAATTTACAAAGCTGCCAAAAAACATTTCGGGGGTCAACATGAAAAAAATTATAATTGCTTTAGCTGTTTTTCTGTCATCCGCACTTGTGCCTTTTGGACCATTTAATTCTGAAGCCTCAGCTGCTATGTCAAATAGTAACGTCAATAAAGTCGTATCCACAGGAAAAAAATTTATTGGAACGCCTTATCGATCCGGTGGCACAACACCTAAAGGCTTTGATTGCTCTGGTTTTGTGGGATATACCTATAAAAAAGCAGTAGGAAAGAAACTTTCACGAACATCAGCCAGTATGTATAAACAGGGGCAAAAGGTTGCGAAATCTAAGCTCAAAAAAGGAGATTTAGTTTTCTTTAACACTTCCGGAAAAGGAGTCTCCCATGTAGCAATCTATATTGGCAGCAACAAAGTTATTCACTCCGTTTCTAAAGGTGTCAAAATTGACTCACTAAGCTCATCTTATTGGAAGAAACGCTATGTAGGCGCTAAAAGATTATAAAATCAACTTTTCCAGGCGGACATGTTTCGCCTTTTTATTTTGCTTATTTTCATAACCGTCTTCCATATATAGAAAATACCGATAGGATTCCCACAGTTCCGTTTATACCCCCACTAGGTTCATTATCTTCAATGCACTCATTATTCGTATGTCTATTATCTTCCACCATCTAATTAATTACATGTATCTTTTAATCCTTTTTCCATACTTTTCTTTCCGTCTTAACAAAAAAAATAGTAGGAAAAACCTCTAAATGAAGTTTTCCTACTATTCATAAACTGATTGGAATGTCTTTAAATTATTATTAAGACTGCGTCTTTCCTGCTCGCTTTTAAAACTGGTTAGACTGCCTTTTTGTTTTTCATATACTTAGTTAACATTTTATAAGCATGTTCGACACTTTCATCACTAGGAGATTGGATTCCCGCTAGCGGATATTTATAGCCTAGCGTTTCCCATTTATAAACACCCAATTGATGATATGGTAAGATTTCTACCTTTTCAATATTATTCAGTGTACCTAAGAATTGTCCCATTCTTTCCAGGTATTCGTCTTGATCATTTACAGTTGGAACTAATACATGTCTGATCCAAACCGGTTGTCCTTTTTCAGAAAGATAACGAGCACAATCTAAGATATGTTCATTCGGTTTACCAGTCAACTTAATATGGCGCTTGCTGTCTATATGCTTAATATCCAACAGGATTAAATCTGTATATTTCAATAGTTCATCGAATTGCTCTAAAAATTCCGGCGACCTTGAAAAACAGCCAGCTGATGAATCGATTGTTGTGTGAATTCCTTTTTCTTTGCACAATTTAAATAGTTCGATTATAAACGGAATTTGCAATAGTGGTTCACCACCACTTACAGTAATCCCGCCACCTGACGCATCCATAAACGGTTTATATAATTCTAAGTCTGCAACGATTTCTTCAGGACTCACCTTCTTGCCCTTACCAATTGCCCAAGTATCAGCATTATGACAATACTGGCAACGTAATAAGCAACCTTGTGTAAATACAATATAACGGATCCCCGGGCCATCTACTGTGCCGCATGTTTCAACGGAATGAATATTCCCATATGTTGTCATGAGATCCCATCCTTTCTTTTCAAAAAATATCCAATGGATTGTTAAAAGTTAGTCTCCCTGCCAATACAGGGAGACCTTCCTCTTAACACGTTACAGAATTATATTACATAGTTTCGTGGAACGTACGGTTGATTACATCAATTTGTTGCTCACGAGTCAACTTAATGAAGTTTACAGCGTATCCAGATACACGAATTGTTAATTGTGGATACTCTTCTGGGTGTTCCATAGCTGCTAGCAATGTGTCACGGTTGAATACGTTGATATTCAAGTGGTGACCTTCTTTGGAAGCATAACCATCCAGGATTGCCGCAAGGTTCGCCTCACGTTGCTCTTCTTCACGTCCAAGTGCTTTTGGCACCATAGAGAATGTGTTAGAAATACCATCTAAAGAGCACTCGTATGGAAGCTTAGATACAGAAGATAGAGAAGCTAGAGCACCTTTTGTATCACGTCCGTGCATTGGGTTCGCACCTGGAGCGAATGGTTCGCCAGCACGACGTCCATCTGGAGTGTTTCCAGTTTTCTTACCATATACTACGTTAGAAGTAATTGTAAGAATGGATTGCGTGTGCACAGAGCTACGGTATGTTTTATGCTTTTTCAATTTAGTCATAAAGTTTCTTACAAGTTCAACAGCCATGCTGTCTACGCGATCATCATTGTTTCCGTATTTAGGGAAATCACCAATGATTTCAAAGTCAACCGCTACACCATTTTCATCACGAATTGGTTTAACTTGTGCATATTTAATCGCGCTCAATGCGTCAGCTACTACGGACAATCCAGCGATTCCTGCTGCCATTGTGCGAAGGATTTCAACATCATGTAATGCCATTTCAATACGCTCATAGCTGTATTTATCATGCATGTAGTGGATTACATTCAATGTGTTGATATATAGCTCTGCAAGCCATTCCATTGTGCTATCGAAGTTAGCCATAACTTCATCAAAATCTAACACTTCAGAAGTAATTGCCTTGAAGTTCGGTCCAACTTGGATTTTAAGTTTTTCATCCACACCGCCGTTGATTGCATAAAGCAATGCTTTCGCAAGGTTTGCACGAGCTCCGAAGAACTGCATTTGTTTACCAATACGCATAGCGGATACACAGCAAGCAATTCCGTAATCATCGCCGTATTCTCTGATCATGATGTCATCGTTTTCGTACTGAATCGCACTTGTTTGAATAGACATTTTAGCACAGAAACGCTTGAATCCTTCAGGGAACTTAGTAGACCATAGTACAGTCAAGTTTGGTTCTGGAGCTGGTCCAAGGTTTGATAATGTGTGCAAGAAACGGAAAGAGTTTTTCGTTACAAGCGTTCTTCCGTCTAATGCCATACCACCGATGGATTCAGTTACCCAAGTTGGGTCTCCGCTGAATAATTGGTTGTAATCTGGTGTACGAGCAAATTTTACAAGACGAAGTTTCATAACAAAGTGATCAATGATCTCTTGTGCTTCTTGCTCAGTTAATGTACCTTCACGAAGGTCACGTTCAAAATAAATATCAAGGAAGGAAGAAGTACGTCCAAGAGACATTGCCGCACCATTTTGTTCCTTAATTGCAGCAAGGTATGCAAAGTATAACCATTGTACTGCTTCTTTTGCATTTGTAGCTGGTTTAGAGATATCATAACCATAAATCTCAGCTAATTGTTTTAATTCACCTAACGCACGGATTTGTTCGCTTAATTCTTCACGTTGACGAATAACGTCTTCGGACATTGTTCTTAAGCCATAGTTTTTCAAATCTTTTTTACGTTCAGCGATTAAGAAGTCTACACCGTATAATGCTACACGACGGTAGTCACCAATGATACGTCCGCGTCCGTATGCATCTGGAAGACCAGTGATGATACCAGCTTTACGAGCAAGTTTCATTTCATCAGTGTATGCATCAAAAACACCTTGGTTGTGCGTTTTACGGTAGTCAGTGAAGATTTTTTGTACTTCTTCATCAACTGTGAAGCCGTAAGATTCTGCTGCAGCTACTGCCATACGGATACCACCGAATGGTTGTAGGGAACGTTTGAATGGTTTGTCAGTTTGGAAACCAACGATTGTTTCTAGGTCTTTATTTAAATATCCAGGACCATGGGATGTAATAGTTGAAACAATTGTAGAATCTAGATCAAGTACGCCGCCTGCTTCACGCTCTTGTTTAGTAAGCTCCATTACTTGCTTCCATAATTCTTTTGTTGCTTCAGTTGGACCTTCTAAGAATTCATCATTTCCAGTGTATGGAGTGATGTTTTTCATGATGAAGTCACGTGTATTTACTTCTTTCTGCCAGTCACCGCCAGCAAATCCTCTCCATGGATCTTGAGTATTTACTTTATCCATAACCATTGCCATTTTTATTTACCTCCTAATATTACATTCAGGAATATTATTTCAAGTTTCTTGATGTTTCAAGTTTCAATTGAATATAACAGGTTTCTATAGGTTTATAATACACGTTATATGTGAAAATGTGAACATGTAAATTATGACAATACAGTGAAATCGAAAACAAACCTTTTAAATCAAGGTTTGACTATTATCATTTTATAATTCTGATATTATAGACCCTTGAAAATACACAAAACTGTTATAGTAAAATCAACTATAAATACAGAACTGTACTATAAAAGGCACCTGTTTCTTTACCACAGATGCCTTTAACTTCCATTATATAACAATTACGTTATTTATGCTCGTCTACTCTATTTTTAAAGGCTTCCTTCGTTACAATATATTGTTCATGGTTTGTGTGTTGTTCTTGATTACCACCCGTTTCTGCATGATGCGGAAAATTTCCGGGGTGACTTTTACGCTTATGGTTAAACCCTTTACCTCTCGCCATAACTAACCCTCCTTCCCTTATCATCATTTTCTGCAGAAAGGTGAGAATTATGGCAGGTAAGTTGAGGCAATATACTAAATAACACCCATTACCGATATCTATAAACCGCGTGTTTAAGCAACTTCGGAACAACATCAGTGGAAAAAGGGATATTCAGTCTTTCTGTACGTTTATGCGCATCTTTTCCATAAGGACCTATATTGATGGCTGGGATATCCAGTTCCCCAATAACTGAAAGCGGAAGATTATACCCTTTTCCATAGAGAGGCATTTCGTTTTCCAGTACCGACATAACTTGATCACGATCTCGTAAACGGCAATAACTCACATCTGAAAGACCAGGGAAATAAGACAGAATCTTTATTTTCTCATTATATTTTTCTTCAGCAATCCTTACACATACCTCTATTATTTCTTTTGCTTTCCGGTCCCTTTCATCTTCTTCCAAATATACGTGCGGATAATATGGCGGAGCAAGCATCACCATATAAAATGGAGCTTCTGATTTAAAGTATGCCGCAACCACATCAGCAATTTCTGCGGTCAATTTCGCCATATTCAATCCAGCATCCTGTTCCAGCAAGGTAATCTTTGCATTTATTTCTTTAACAAACACATCACCATATTTTATGCATCCTTTTTGGAATAATTCCTGATAGGAAAATACTTTTGGCTTAATGATTCGCTTTCTTAACTTATGCTTATCGTATCCCAGTTTGTCATAAAGAGTTGAAAGTCTCTCTGCAATGTACTGACTACTTTCTTCTCCGATCCCTTTCAACTTGTTTAGCACCTCTTCAGGGCTTTGTTTCAGTGTAAGAATATTCGCAAGCACATATGCTGCTGTTGGCGTCTGAACATTATAGGCTTCTTTTAAATCCATTAGTTTTAATATAGTGGGTAGAGGATTTTGTTCCCCACGTTCATTCTCTAAAAAAGCTAATGATAACTCCAGTCTCTCTGCAATCACTCCTGCCATCCAAGCTGCATTCATCCCTTCAAGCGGCTCTCCCACATGCGTCTCTCTCCCCACACAAAAAATAAGTGGGAGCAATTTACCTACAGATCCCGTATAGAAATATTTTGAACGATCACCTGGATAGGCACCAAAGCTCGGTTCCGAACAGATCGCCACATCTAAATCAAGTTGATAATGATCCCTAATTTCCTTCACTAATTCGACTCCGGCGAACATTCCTGCAGAATACCTTTCTTCATCCGGAGTAGCCAAAAATAACAGATTATGCTCTAAATCTTTTTTTTCAACAGCTTCTGAAAGTAAGGCCATTTGGACGGCCAGTCCTGCCTTCATATCCATAATTCCTCTTCCAAACATCCATTCTCCTGACTTCAAATCCTCCTCTACATCACTAGAAAGATCTTCTTCTGCCAGAGCACTTGTAAACTCTAATGGAGAAAAAGCCAGCGGTGCAAGACGGCCATAATCTTCAACACCCACGACGTCATAATGGCTTAATAAAATAATGGTTTTTTTACTCTTTTTATTTCCTTTATAAAAGGCAGCTATCGCTTTTCGATTCAATCCATCTCCATGGATTTTATTCCGATATACTTGATCCGGGTATTTTTGAAAATACGGCATTTCCATCAGGATTGCAGCAATTTCTTCCTCCATACGCAACTCTCCCCTTGTGCCAGTCACACTGGGCACTTTCACAAGACGATATAATAACTCCAAAATTCCTTCCTTCGTATTCCAGTGGCGCATGCTTTCTCCCCCGTTTCTCTCTTTCCTAAAATTATATCAACAATATATGGAATATTCAGTTAAATGATTATTACAAACCTCTTTTTTTGCTGTGGCATATCAGATATGATACGGTATTCTTACAATTAAAGGAGCGATTAAACAATGGCTAGTCCCATCATAATAAAAGAGATAACTTTCCACTATATTTCGATGGAATTAAAAAATCCTTTTACGACGAGTTTTGGCACCGTGAAAGACCGAGAAATGATTATTATTGAAATGGTTGATAGCGAAGGAACCGTGGGATGGGGTGAATGCGTAGCCTTTCGGGAACCATGGTATACAGAAGAAACACTCCAAACAGCGGCTCATATAATGAAAGATTTTCTAATTCCCAAGCTACTTGAGGTACCCATCCATCACCCTGATGAACTACAGAAGCTATTTTCTCCTGTTCGGAAAAATCCAATGGCCAAGTCAGCATTGGAGGGAGCTATTTGGGATTTATATACAAGAAAAAATAATATTTCATTATCGAAAGCTTTAGGCGGTACTAAAAATGCGATTGATGCCGGAATCAGCATAGGGCTTCAACATACAGATGAGGATTTATTTCGATTAATCGATCATAGCCTTGAGCAAGGATATAAAAGAGTGAAACTAAAAATCAAACCCGGTCGGGATATCTCGCTTATTCAAACAGTCCGCAAAAGGTATCCTTATCTACCGATTATGGCAGATGCCAATTCTGCATATTGCTTAGCAGATATTGAGCGCTTAAAGGCATTGGATGAATATGAACTCATGATGATTGAACAACCACTTCGGTTTGACGATATGTATGAGCATGCCATACTCCAACAGCAAATCTCTACTCCGATTTGCCTGGATGAAAGCATACAATCATTTGAAAATGCTAAACAAGCAATCGCTCTCGGCAGCTGTAAAGTAATCAATTTAAAAACGGGAAGAGTAGGCGGCTTATCAGAGGCTGTTAAAATCCTCAACTTATGTGAAGCCGAAAATATCTCAGTTTGGTGCGGAGGGATGCTTGAATCAGGAATAAGTCGGGCTCACAACATAGCTCTGGCATCCTTGCCACAGGTTAATCTGCCTGGTGACATCTCAAGTTCAAGCAATTATTGGAATCATGATATTACGTTCCCCGAAGTAATCGTCCATAACGGAATCATTGAAGTACCTGACAAAGCTGGAATAGGATTTGTAGTTGATCGAACCTGGTTAGCCCATTACTCTATTCACAAGGAATCATTCACTTCCAAATAATGTGTATTCTTTTTCTATATGGGTATAAATATAGAAAACTAACTATGGGAGTTGATAAGCATGACAAAGGAAAAGCAGCCCTTATCCAAGAAAAAAATGGATAATCCTGAGAATTCAATAACAGATAAAGAGCATATGCTTGATAAATTTGAAGATGAACAACATGTAGATACGATCCCTATTGAGGATTTACGCGAAGAAAACCTTGAAGAGAAAGATAAAACAGCTACAAAAAGCACCTCCTCGAGCGAGAAAAAATACGAACCTGAAAAACAGTAACAATAAGAGCCGGTGTATGCTGGCTCTTATTTTGTAGTTTTCTTTGGTTTCCTGCTCCGATAAAGTTCCCCCTATAAACACATCATTATTCAAAAATTTTCCACAAAATAACACAAATTGCTCTACTTTTTATTGATAAAGCCAATACTTAATTAGTGTATATCAGTGGGGGGAGTTAAATTGGTTACAGAAAACTTGGGTAAAGTGCAAGAAATTGTGGCAGGCACTGTAAGTTCAGATCCTCACAGGAGATTCTCTCGAATATAGAGGAACAAAATCAATTAATAACCGACATCTCTCATAGCTTCAATGAACTGGACACGCTAATCGAGAAATTGGACGAATCTGTACAGATATAGAAAAATCGCCCATATCATTAATTTAAAATTGTTCTTTCTACGAAGGCTCTCATTGGAATAGTGTTGCTATGATAACATTAGATTAGGGATTGTACATTTACTATGTTATATTTAATCTACCATTTTAATACTACTTGTTTCATTTATTGTTGCACAAAAAACCTATTCATTCATGGAATAGGCACCATATAGGCAAAGTCCTTATTTTTAGGACCTTGTCTATTTTTTATTTTCCACAATTCTTCCCTATACGTTTAACACTATTTTCTACAGGATGGGCCCAAAAATGGCCTGAATAATAGTATAGAACAGGTTTATCCTTCTTGAGCATGGCGAACAATAAAAAAGGAATTTAGATAGACTCCATGAGCCCTTCTAAATTCCTTTTGCCTACAATTAAAACCTATTCATTCATGGAATTGGCTATCATTATATGAAGCTCATAAAAGCAAAAAAAGACTCGTACTGAGTCTTTTTAGGTTAATTAAGCTCTTTGAACATTAGTAGCTTGTGGGCCACGTTGTCCTTGTTCTACTTCAAACGTTACACTTTGTCCTTCGTCTAAAGTTTTGAAACCTTCGCTTTGGATAGCTGAAAAATGTACGAATACGTC
>JAZUQD010000335.1:0-1684 GCA_045605505.1 Pradoshia sp. | reverse complement strand
GTGTAGTAAAATGCTTTCGATTTTAAAGATGAAGGAATATAGAAAGTTATGGTTTGCACAAATTATTTCTGAATTGGGGGATGGAATTACCTCACTATTAATTATTTATCTGGCATCTGCCTTATCTGATGAGCCACTTGTTTATAGTTTTGTCCTAATGGTTCGTTATTTGCCAAATGTCATGTTTGGGGCATTGGCTGGACCGATTGTTGACCGTTTTTCAAAGAAATATATTATGGTAGCTGCGGATATCTATCGATGTCTGATTGTGCTGGCAATTATTTTGTGTCAGACTTCTTTACCGTTGATTATCTTCTTTACCTTTTTGTTAGGCTTGGGCACCGTCTTTTTTGAGCCTGCCAGATCAGCATCTATCCCACGAATCATACATAAGGATGCCATACCTGAAGCAGTTGGGTTATCCCAATCCACGATGATGGCAATGACGATTATCGCTCCCTCCATTGGGGGAATTTTGTTGTTAACAAATCACTATACATTTATGCTGCTATTTGATTCTTTAACCTTTTTCCTCTCAGCTTTGATATTGCTCACAATTACTATCCCTAATGATGCCACAAATCAAAATAATGAAGAAAATAATCAATCTTACCTGAACTCTCTTAAGGAAGGATTCCGTATTCTAACGACAAATAACATACTCATTGGACTTTTTTGGATATTAATCGCCGGGTTATTACTGGTTAGTATGGTTAACACAAATATGTATCCTCTGTTGTTAGATGAATTTCGGGTAGGAGAGTTACACTTTGGTACATTGCAAACCGTAGTAGGAGTGACTGGCTTGTTGGGGTCTTTTGTTGTTACCCTATTTATGAAAAAGCTGAAGGCTCACAATTTAATCATCTATACATTTATCTTCATTGGGGTGATATGCCTGTGTGCAAGCCCAGTGGCGAGACTTCACGAGAGTATTCCATTAATCCCGGTTTATGCGTGGTTTGTTTGTATCGGTTTCACGAATTCATTTTTAAATGTGCCGATAAACAGCCTGCTTCTCCAAACATTGCCTGAAAAAGTGATAGGTCGAATAACAGGCGTAATGGTCTCACTCATCAATATAAGTACATTGGCAGGGCTTTATTTTGGGGGACTGATTGCCGGAAGTGTAGGAAGCGTGGGAGCAATTATGATGGCTGGCTGTGGGTTATTGCTGTTTGCACTAATTTTCCCGCAAACAAAGTATTTTAAAGCACTTCGGTTAAGAAGTAAGGAATCTGACCCTATAGAGAAAATTCAAGCGAATAATATAAAGATTCAAGAGGTGACAAAATGATAGTTTGATTAATTTTTTAATATTGACGGGGCTGGTCATAAGTATTTCAGTCAATAATAAATCTAACCTTTTAGGTGATATTTTAATAAATATTACGCCTAATAGGTCGTATTTTTATTGTTTTCAACAGATTGGTTACTTCTGTATACCATTATTAAACTTAGTGGAATGGAGCGGAAGCCACCGACTCCTGCGGGAAGTAGAGGAAAGGCTGAGACCCCGCAGGCGTAGCCGAGGAGGCTCAGTTTCCTCCCCGCGGAAAGCGAGTGGCTGCAGCGCAATGGAACGGACTTTTCTTTCAACTTAACTCTTTAATAAGCAAAAAAATTTAGTGAGACTAATTTAGATATCGTTCGTCTTTTAGGATTGTTTATAAGTTATGTCCCA
>JAZUQD010000334.1:0-2893 GCA_045605505.1 Pradoshia sp. | reverse complement strand
TCACGAGTTCCCTCAACAACCTTAACGTGTACTCTTACAGTATCACCGGCACGGAAAGAAGGAAGATCAGTTCTTAATTGATCCTTCGTGATTTCTTCGATTAATTTATGCATCGTATTCAACTCCTTCCACCCAATGCTCATATCAGCCTTTTAGGATCATGACAGCGGAACATTGTTATAAGAGCAAAGGTTTTACACCTTAACTCACAAAATTTATCTTATCACATAAAACACCTGATTTGCAACTACCTATCTTCACTTTTTATTTCTTCAAGCCATTTTTTTTCTTCCTGAGATAGATCGTATAGCTCCAGAAGATCAGGACGCCTTTGCCAGGTTCTGCGTAGAGATTCTTTTTTTCTCCACTCATCAATATATTTATGATTGCCTGATACAAGAACATCCGGTACTTTCATTCCGCGGAAATCAGCTGGGCGGGTATAATGAGGATGCTCAAGAAGCCCTGAACTAAAGGAATCCAATACTGGCGAATCCTCATTGCCCAACACACCTGGCAATAATCGGACTACACTATCAATAATGACCATTGCTCCGAGCTCTCCGCCAGTTAAAACGAAGTCCCCGATTGATATTTCATCAGTCACCGCATACTCACGGATCCTCTCGTCATACCCTTCATAATGTCCGCATACAAAAATAAGCTGATCTTCCTTCGCTAGCTCTTCTGCTTTGGCTTGAGTGTAGCGTTCGCCTTGCGGGCATAAAAGAATAACCCGTGGCTTCTTATCCTGTTCTTTTGGGGTAATTTCTTCTAAGCAATCAAAGATTGGCTGAGGCTTCAATACCATTCCAGCTCCGCCGCCATATGGATAATCATCTACAGATTGATGCTTGTTATCGGAGTAATCACGGAAATTATGTGTATGATATTCAACTGCTTTTTTCTCAGCAGCCTTCTTAAGGATTGATGACCCAAAGACCCCACTGAACATTTCCGGAAATAATGTAAGGATATCGATTCTCATTAGTCCAGCAATCCTTCCATAGGCTCAATTGTAATCATTTTAGTATCTACATCAATCTCTTTTACGACATCATCAATATAGGGAATTAAAACTTCTTTACCGCCTGTCCCTTGAATGACCCATACATCATTTGCACCCGGTGATAGAATTTCTTTTACCACACCAAGTTCGGCACCCTCTGTAGTACACACCGTACATCCGATGATTTCATGGTAATAATACTCACCTTCTTCAAGGGTACCCATTTGTTCTTCTGTTATTTTTAGAACTCCTTCTTTATAAGCCTCCACTGCCTCAATTGTGTCATGACCTGCAAATGTCAATAAATAAAAGTTCTTGTGTTGTCTTGAAGCTTCTACAGTTACTTCAATAGGCTGATTGGAATTCTTTTTGAAGATATATAAAGTGCTTCCCTTCTTATATCTTTCTTCCGGAAAATCTGTACTTGAAATAATTCTTACCTCACCTTTGATTCCGTGAGTATTAACGATCTTGCCAACTTTAAACCACTTTTGCATTTCTTTATGTTCACCTCTATTTAAATTCATCAATGATACCATCTTTAACGATGATTGTCTTAGTTTGTACAACTTCTTCCCAATTTTGCCCTACTTCAATATCAATTATCGCTTGAACTTCACGTTCCTTTAATTCACTTCCATACGGAAGAATATCAAGCTGTTGTATCTGAAAGTCGACCAACTTCACCTTTTCTTTACGTATCTCAATCTCTTTCTCGAAATGAGTTTTCAAACTGGCTGGCTGAAATTTCTTTGTTTTTTCTAATTTTTTCAATTCAAAACGTAACTGATCACATTCTTTGTTCAACACGCTTTTCTTAGATTCAAATTGCTCCAATAGCTGCAGCTTGCTCTTTTCTGTCAGCACCTGTTTCACTATAATATTTTGAAGTATTTTCATTAGGGCACCTCTTTCCTACATACCAATCAAACAATTTTATTACGGCACTAAAGGAATCTTAAAACCATCCATGATAAGCGTCATCATTATAGTTACTTTCTTTTCCAATCATATGTAAGGATATCTTCACTTATATATCAAACAAAACCCCATCAACATTCATAAGTTAATACTATCCCGAAACCACCTAAAAAGACAACAAAAAGCTGAAGGGCCTCGCCCAGGAGCGAGGAGCATAAGACAAAGGCTCGGAGGGGATGACCTTCCCCCGTAGAGGTTTTGCTTATGTCCTGAGCTCCTAGGCCCTGAAGCTAGATTGAACAAAAAGCTGAAAGAGCTCGTTCAGGAGTGAGGAGCATAAGACAGAGGCTCGGAAGGGGGATTTTCCCTGTAGAGGCTATGCTTATGTCCCGAACTCCTAGGCCCTGAATCTGGATTAAACAGAAAGCTGAAACGACTGTATTAAGGAACGAACCCCCTACATTCGTCAATCCACCCAGAAAACCTGAGATACGCACAAGGAAGGCACGTAGGGATGTTAAGGGCATCAATCACCCCTAAGTGCTTGACCTTAAAATTCATGAGTATATAAGAAAAAGGAGGGATTGCTCCCTCCTTTTTTCAATCGCGTATTTCCAGATAGACTTTTTTGTCATTCTTGGATGCAGCGGTATACACTACCGTTCGAATAGCTTTAGCTACACGCCCTTGTTTGCCGATTATTTTACCCATGTCATTCTGATTAACAGAAAGGATATAAACAATCTTGTTGGCTTGTTCATCCATTGATACGGTCACGTCATCCGGATGATCAACAAGAGGCTTTACGATTGTTTCAATCAGTTCTATCATAACGGACCTTTATATTACTTGCTTTGCTTCGCGTTGTGGAATTTTTCCATGATGCCTTCTTTAGACAACAAGTTACGAACTGTGTCAGATGGTTTAGCACCGTTTTGAAGCCATTGTAAAGTTAGTTCCTCG
>JAZUQD010000333.1:0-4537 GCA_045605505.1 Pradoshia sp. | reverse complement strand
CCCTGGATTTTACCTGCTTCCATTTCTTCAAAAATATCATTTACTTCATGCAGGCATCTTGTTTCTACGATTGGCACTACTTTGCCCTCTGCCCCAAATTGGAAAGCCTCTTCTAAATCTTTACGTGTACCAACTAAGGATCCAACGATTTGGATACCATCCAATACAGTTTTCACAATAGCTAAATCCATTGTTTCTGGAGGAAGGCCAACAGCAACAACTTTGGAAGTGGCACGTACAGAGTTTACAGCTTGGTTAAAAGCAACTTTAGAAACAGCTGTTACGACAGCAGCATGAGCTCCGCCAACTTTTTCCTGGATCCACTCACCTGCGTCACCGTCTGTTAATGGGTTACACACAAGATCTGCTCCCACTTCTTTTGATAAGGCTAATTTATCATCATTGATATCCACTGCGATTACTTTTGCATTGAATACATTTTTAGCATATTGAATGGCCAGATTTCCTAAACCGCCGCATCCATAAATCGCAATCCATTGACCAGGTTTAATATTAGAAACTTTGATTGCTTTGTAGCAAGTAACACCTGCGCAAGTAATACTGCTCGCTTGTGCTGGATCTAACCCTTCAGGTACTTTAACTGCATAGTCTGCATCGACGATACATTGTTCAGCCATTGCTCCATCAACAGTGAAACCTGCGTTTTGTACGCTGCGGCAGAATGTTTCATTTCCTGTCACACAGTACTCGCAAGTCCCGCATCCTTTAAAGAACCAGGCAATGCTGACACGATCTCCTACTTTTAAACTTGTCACATCGTTTGCAATTTCTTTAACAATTCCGATTCCTTCATGCCCTGGAATTCTTCCCGGAACTTCTCCAAAATCACCTTTTGCTACATGCAAATCTGTATGACATACTCCGCAATATTCTACATCAACTAAAGCTTGACCGGGTTGTAATTTAGGTAATTCCTTTTCAACTATTTCAACTTTACCAGGATTCTTTGCACTCACTACAGCTGCTTTCATTCCAATCAATCCTCCGTATGTATATTAGATTGCTCAATGTTTCACATACTTATTATAATTGCGTTTATTCCCAAAAGCAATACATATTGAATAATTTTCTATTTTTTGATTATTATACGAATACATTTCGAACTTACGAGAACTCTCATTATTAAACTCAGAAAGTTAGAGTTTAAAGTCTAACTTCCTGAGTTTACTCACTTCATCGGCCCTTTTTACAATAATCGTATATTTCTAATTTAATTGTTTATAAGTTAAATAATAGCTCTCCAATTTTCCGCCATTAAATAGCATGTTCTAAGCCTAGTAAAAAGAACTACCTCTTATGAGCCTCGTTTCCATTTAGCAAGTTACAGTTAAAATCCTGCTTATGATTCCTTCCTTTTACTTAGAAACAAATTGACTTCATCCATACTTGGATAAGAATTTTGTGTACCACGTTTTGTGACACTTAATGCTGCAAAGGCGGTAGCCATTTTTATCGATTGTACAACATCATTATTTTGTACATAATAATGGGCAAAACAGCCGATGAACGCATCTCCAGCTCCCGTCGTGTCAATTGCATCAACCGTATATGAATCCACGATATGTGTCCCATTATCGGTTACCCACATCACACCACGGCTCCCCATCGTCACAATGACGTTTTTAACCCCTTCCTCTATCAGGCTCGCTGCAGCAGCTTCAATTTGTTCAATCGTTGAAACAGGCAGGCCTGTTAAAATCTCGGGTTCACTTTCATTCGGAATGAAAAAGTCACATTTACATACATAGCTAAAGTCTAATTCTTTGGCAGCAGGAGCTGGATTCAGGACAACAGGAATCCCAAGCTCATTCCCCATTTCGACCGCACGATAAACAGTCTCAAGCGGGATTTCCAATTGAAGAACGATTAAAGAACATGTCTTCAGCTTTTCTTTTGCTTTATCAACATCCTCTGGTGAAAGGTATTGATTAGCCCCTTTTATAATTAAAATACGATTTTTAGAATCTGAATCAACAAAGATTGGCGCAACCCCGCTGGAGGTTCCCTGAACCTTATTGGTAAACTCTGTATCAATGCCGTACCGCTCCAGATTTTGAATGGTATTATCTGCAAAGATGTCATCGCCTACCTTTGTAACCATCATTACCTTTGAGCCTAGTTTTGCTGCCGCTACAGCCTGATTGGCCCCTTTACCGCCACAACCCATTTCAAAATCCGGAGCCTCCAGGGTCTCTCCCTCTTTTGGCATTCGATCAATATATGAGATAAGATCGACCATATTCGATCCAATAACTGCAATATCCATTGTTTTACCCTCCTTATTTTTACTTTGATAAAAAGATTCTATAGACTTTTTAGCATTGATACTATCATACTATAGGATTATTTTGGTAGAAGAATAACGTCCATCACTACATACTTCCTTACTCCAAGATATTATTTCTCTTATACATTTCATTTCTCCTATAATCACAGTCATATTATTTGAAATTTTACTGAATTAGTCGAATAATAGGAAAGTAAACGTTTTCTTGATGAATATTTTTATTCAATAGCATCAAAAACCTTACATCTACGATTTTTCAATACGAACAAAGGGGAGAAATTAAGATGATTTATGCAAATCCTAATACGGATGGGGCCGTTGTCCAATTCAAAGAAAAATACGATAACTTTATCGGAGGTAAATGGGTTGCACCGGTTAAGGGTCAGTATTTTGATAATAAATCTCCGGTAACTGGAGAAGTCTTTACAAAAGCCGCTCGTTCTTCTGCTGAAGATATCGAATTGGCATTAGATGCAGCACACGCAGCTAAAGAAGCTTGGGGGAAAACCTCTACTGCTGAACGTGCCCGTATATTAAACAAAATCGCGGATCGTCTAGAAGAAAATTTAGAAAAGATTGCTATAGCTGAAACTTGGGATAATGGGAAAGCAGTACGAGAAACATTAAATGCGGATATTCCTTTGGCCATTGATCACTTCCGTTATTTTGCAAGTGCCATTCGCACCCAGGAAGGTAGAACTACTCAATTAGACAATGATACAGTAGCGTACCACTTCCAGGAACCTCTTGGGGTAGTCGGACAAATTATTCCTTGGAATTTCCCAATTCTAATGGCTGTATGGAAAATTGCTCCGGCCTTGGCAGCGGGTAACTGTATCGTATTAAAACCTGCTGAACAAACTCCTGCTTCCATTATGGTACTCATCGAATTAATTCAAGATTTACTACCAGCAGGTGTTCTTAATGTTGTAAACGGTTTTGGCGTGGAAGTTGGTAAACCACTGGCTACTAACCCGCGTATTGCAAAAATCGCCTTTACAGGTTCTACAGCTGTTGGACGTCAAATTATGCAGTATGCTACTGAAAATATCATTCCTGTCACATTGGAGCTTGGTGGTAAATCACCTAATGTATTCTTCGAAGATGTAATGGATCAAGACGATGAATTCTTAAATAAAGCAATCGAAGGTCTTGTTATGTTTGCGCTAAACTCAGGTGAAATTTGTACATGTCCATCCCGTGCTTTAGTCCAAGAATCCATCTATGATAAATTTATGGAACGTGCATTGGAGCGTGTGAAAGCCATCAAAATTGGTAACCCTCTTGATACAGAAGTCATGATGGGTGCGCAAGCCTCTAATGAACAAAAAGAAAAAATCTTATCCTACATTAAACTCGGTAAAGAAGAAGGCGCTGAATGTTTAATCGGGGGAGAAGAAAATGACCTCGGTGAAGGCCTTCAAAATGGTAACTATATTAAACCAACTGTTTTTAAAGGTCATAACAAAATGCGTATATTCCAAGAAGAAATTTTTGGTCCGGTTCTTGGCGTAACTACTTTTAAAGATTTTGATGAAGCAATGGAAATCGCAAATGATACTCTATACGGATTAGGTGCCGGTGTTTGGTCCCGCAGTGGAGATCTTGCCTACCGTGCAGGCCGCGCTATTCAAGCCGGTCGTGTTTGGACAAACACATATCACCAATATCCAGCAGGTGCAGCGTTCGGTGGTTACAAATTATCCGGTATCGGCCGTGAAAATCATGCTATGATGCTGGATCATTACCAACAAACTAAATGTTTATTAGTAAGCTATGATAAAAAGGCTCAAGGTTTTTTCTAAAAAGTGAGGTTACCTCTTAAATGGTAGAACGTGTCGTAGCAACCGAAGAAGCACTTCAATTAATAAAAACATTAAAGAAAACACATGGCTCACTTATGTTTTATCAATCCGGTGGCTGTTGTGATGGATCGGCTCCAATGTGCTATAAGGAAGGCGATTTTAAAACTGGGGATTCAGACATATACTTGGGTTCTATTGGAGATTCCCCGTTTTATATCCACAAATCGCAATATGAGTACTGGAAGCACACTCAATTAATTATTGATGCCATTGATGGGAGAGGCGCAGCCTTTTCACTTGATAGTGTAGAAGATCGTCATTTCATTACGAATTCTCGTATTCTTTAGAGAAAGAATATGAGGATTTAAAAAATCAAATAGATGTCTGAATAAAACTGCCTCCCAAAGTCTTTGATGACTTTGAG
>JAZUQD010000332.1:0-1586 GCA_045605505.1 Pradoshia sp. | reverse complement strand
AAAAAACCCTTCAAGAGTGCTTACTTATACTCTCGAAGGGTTTTTATTTGCATTTATTTCGTTATAAAGCTCTCATAGGCTGCTTGCACTTTTTGGATATCTCCAGCACCCATAAATAATAATACACCTTTTTCATGATTTTTAAGGATAGACGGATCTTCCTCCTGAATAATTTGAGCACCGTCTACCTTATTACAAAGATCTTTAACTGTTAATTTTCCATTCAACTCTCTTGCTGATCCGAAAATTTCACATAGGTATACTTTATCTGCTTCTTTTAAGCTTTCTGCAAAATCATCTAAGAACTTCTGAGTTCTTGAGAAGGTATGCGGCTGGAACACAGCTACAATCTCCCGATCAGGATACTTTTGTCGAGCTGAATCAATTGTTGCCTTTATCTCTGTTGGATGATGGGCATAATCATCAATTAAAATTTGGTGATTAACTTTTTTTTCTGAGAAACGTCTCTTAACACCTGTAAATGACATTAAGCGTTCCTTAATAATTTCCACATCAATATCCTCATATTGACAAAGTGCAATAACAGCTAACGCATTTAAAACGGTATGGCGCCCAAACATTGGAATGGTAAATGTCTCGTAATAATTATTTCTTACATGCACATCGAATGTTGTTCCAGCTTCTGAAGTAACAATATTCTTAGCCTGAAAATCATTTTCTTCGTTAAACCCATAAAATATGACCGGTACTTTCGCCTGAATTTTTTGCAGCTGCTCATCATCCCCACAGGCAATAATTCCTTTATTCACTTGAAGTGCCATCTCTTGAAAGGCAGAGAAGACATCATCAAGATTTGCAAAATAATCCGGATGATCAAAATCAATATTGGTCATAATGGCATAGTCCGGTTCGTAGGATAAAAAGTTGCGTCGGTATTCGCAGGCTTCAAATACAAAGTATTTAGAATCTGCTTCACCCTTACCTGTTCCATCTCCAATTAAAAATGATGTCGGCTCAGCTCCCCTGATTACATGTGACATTAAGCCGGTAGTCGATGTTTTTCCATGTGCGCCTGTAACCGCTATGCTCACGAACTTTTTAAGGAAATCTCCAAGAAATCGTGGATAGCGAATGACTGGCAAACCAAGTTCTAAAGCTTGAACAATCTCATCATGACTGTCAGGAAACGCATTGCCTGCGATGATCGTCATACCTGGTTTAATATTTTCTTTATTAAATGGCAATATTGTTATACCGGCATTTTCAAGTGCGATTTGGGTGAAAAACTTTTTTTCATAATCTGAACCCTGTACCTGATATCCCATATCATGAAGGATTTGGGCTAACGCGCTCATCCCGGATCCTTTTATGCCTACGAAGTGATAAACTGTCATAGAATGAACCTCCAACATACGTCAATGCTGTTAAACAGTATATGACGGTCTCTTTTTTTTGCTAATTGCAGTTTGCCTGCTCATAAGTAGTAAAACCAGTTAGATTACTATTGAAACGAGCACAAGCAATCCATATCTTCATTGCGTTAAAGATATAACTTGTATGATTATAAACCTATAAATCGATTTCGTACAATTTTTCTAACTGATTTTCTCATAAATATAGTATTA
>JAZUQD010000331.1:0-1907 GCA_045605505.1 Pradoshia sp. | reverse complement strand
TGCACAATCCTACTAGTCGAGAAGGCTCCAAAAAAAGGGTAGAGAAAGTCAGCCTAAAGGATAAGACTCCTTTTTCTGTACTTTTATTAGGTGTAGATGAAAGAGATGGAGATAAAGGACGCTCTGATACGATGTTTGTCCTGACGGGGAATCCGATTCTCGAATCCATGAAGGTGGTGAGTATCCCCCGCGATACAAGAACGGAAATTGTCGGTAGAGGCACTGAGGATAAAATCAACCATGCCTATGCCTTTGGCGGCGTAGAAATGTCTATGGATACGGTAGAAAACTTCCTTGATATCCCAATTGATTACTATGCACAGGTAAACATGGAAGGATTTAAAGATATTGTTGATGCTGTTGGCGGCGTTACGGTTGTCAATGATCTTGATTTTAACGCTGATGGCCACCACTTTACAGAAGGTACTCTTAATTTGAACGGCGAACAGGCCTTGGCCTACTCACGAATGAGGTATGAAGACCCACGTGGAGATTTTGGACGCCAATTGAGGCAAAGACAGATTATCCAGGCAGTCCTAAACAAAGGAGCAAGCCTATCTTCTCTAACTCGCTTTGATGGGATTTTTGATGCACTGGGTGATAATGTAAAGACAGATATCAGCTTCTCTCAAATGGTTAGCATTCAACAGAACTACAAAGAAGCAGCCAAGTCACTAGACCAGCTTCAGCTTGAAGGACAAGGAACTAAAATCGATGGTGTCTATTATTATCTTCCGTCTGATAAATCTTTGACAAGCCTTCAGGATACATTAAAAACACATTTACAAGTGAATAAATAATGAAAAACGGATTAAGCTTGTTGGAGCTTAATCCATTTTCTTATTTATAGATATTCTTGATTTCCAATTTAATTTCTTCGATAAATTCCTGTGCAGATAATGATGCATCTGATGTCCCACGATCATAAGCATTTTTAATCAAGTCCATAAATGCTCTTACCTGAGTATCTTCTATTTCCCTGTATTTCAGTTCATTTGTCATTCTCACTTTTCTCCTCCAAAAACCATTACCTCATTATACAAATTTTTCTAATTAATGTATATACCTACAAAGTTTTTGACACGGAATAGTAATATGGCCGAAACATTCCCCTATACAGATTACAAAAAATCTACCGGTCTTTCATTTCTTACCTTTTTATAGTAAAGAATAGCCTCAACGATCCGTCTGGATGCTTCCCCGTCTCCATACGGATTAGACGCTTTAGCCATATTGGCATGTGCCGTTTCATCCGATAAAAGCTCATTGGCCATCTTAAAAATAACATCCTCTTCCGTACCAGCGAGCTTCAAGGTTCCCGCTTCGATTCCTTCCGGACGTTCTGTCGTATCTCGTAATACCAGTACTGGAACCCCCAGAGACGGAGCTTCTTCTTGAACGCCACCTGAATCTGTCAGAATTAAATAGGATCTGGATGCAAAATTATGAAAATCAATGACATCCAAAGGTTCAATTAGGTGTATACGTGGATTTTCACCTAATATTTCAGCTGCAAGCTCCCGAACGACAGGATTCAAGTGGACTGGATAGACTACTTGAATATCCTCGTGAACTTCAGTCAAACGCTTAATCGCTTTAAACATATTGCGCATAGGCTGTCCAAGGTTTTCCCGTCGATGAGCCGTCATTAAGACGAGACGGTCATTTCCCAAAGTATCTAAAACAGGGTGGGAATAGGTTTCTTTAACCGTTGTTTTCAACGCATCAATAGCCGTATTTCCAGTTATGAAAATAGATTCTCCCGGTTTATTTTCCTTCAATAAATTGAGTTTAGACTGATAGGTAGGTGAAAAATGTAAATCACTTAAGACTCCTGTAAGCTGACGATTCATTTCCTCTGGATAAGGAGAATATTTATTATGTGTTCGCAAGCCCGCTTCCACATG
>JAZUQD010000330.1:0-9567 GCA_045605505.1 Pradoshia sp. | reverse complement strand
TTTTGGCATAACGATGCCTAATACCTCACTCGATTTGTTTGCCAAACTTCTTGCAATAAAATTTGGGTGATATCCGAGTTCCTCCATTGCTTCTCTGACTCTTCTTTTTGTCTTCTCACTTATTCGTGGATTGTTGGCAATGACTCTTGAAACGGTCGATGGTGCCACATTTGCCAATTTCGCTACATCTTTTATCGTTATCGCCATACAATTGTTCCTCATTTCCTACTCGAGCGTCTATTTGAAGAGATAGACTCTTGATTCATAAGATGATAAACGAATTTGTCCCTGTCCGTCCGCATCATCATTATGATTATTATAATTACTAAGGATAAGCTCCGCTGTCAACCCATCGAATACTGGAAGTTTAATAACCTGATGAGCCTCACTGAAATTATTGATAACCAATGCTAGTTGATCATCCGTATATCTCGAGTACATGAATACATTAGGATCTTCTTCCAAATAAAGCTTATACTCCCCATACACAAAGCACTCATACTCTTTTCGCAAACGAATCATTTTTTGATAAAAGGAGAGAATTGAACTTGAATCCTGGCGCTGATGCTTAACGTTAATCTTCTTATAATTTGGATTCACTTTCATCCAAGGAGTTCCACATGTAAATCCACTGTTTACCGAATCATCCCATTGCATTGGTGTTCTAGAATTATCACGTCCATTTTTCCAAATCACTTTCATGATATCAAGAGGGTCTCTCCCTTTTGCTGTTTCCAAATGAAAAAAATTCTTCATCCCTATATCATCGTAATCATCAATGGAAGAAAACGTTACATTTGTCATGCCAATTTCCTGTCCCTGATAAATAAAAGGGGTCCCCTGCATGAAGAAATACATGGCTCCAAGCATTTTAGCACTTTCTTTCCAATACTTCTGATCATTTCCGAGCGTTGATACCATACGTGGCTTATCATGATTTTCAAGGAATAACGCATTCCATCCCCTACCATGTAATCCGGTTTGCCATTTTGATAGGATTCTTTTTAATTCTACAAGATCGAGGTCAACTTTAGCTTCCTTTTCCCATAATTTCAGGTGCTCAAATTGAAACACCATATTAAAAGCACCATTTTTTTCTCCTACCCAGGGGTCTGCATCCTCTGCGCTTACCCCACTGGCTTCTCCAACAGTCATAATGTCATATTTTGAGAATGTATTTACTTTTAGCTCTTGAAGGAATTCATGAATCCCTTCCTGATTCGTGTACATCTTAAACCCTTTTATTCCGTTATCTTCTAACACTGGTGCATCTGGTAAACCAGCTTTCTTTTTAATATGGCTAATGGCATCAACACGGAATCCATCAATCCCTTTATCCAGCCACCAGTTAACCATATTATATAGAGCTTCCCTCATATCCTTGTTTTCCCAATTTAAATCCGGCTGCTTCGTTGCAAATACATGTAAATAGTATTGTCCACTTTCCACATCATATTCCCATGCACTGCTGGAGAAAATGCTCTCCCAATTATTCGGTGGTATACCCGGTTTTCCTTCACTCCAAATATACCAATCTCTTTTCGGCGAATCCACTGATGTCTTAGATTCTAAAAACCAAGGATGCTCATCACTTGTATGATTAATAACGAGATCCATAATGAGCTTCATCCCTCTTTTATGTACTTCCTCAAGTAATTCATCAAAATCGTCCATGGTACCAAACTCATCCATAATCGCTTGATAATCACTGATATCATATCCATTATCCGCGTTGGGTGATTGATAAATAGGGCAAATCCAAATAACATCTATGCCCAACTCGGTTAAATAATCTAGTTTACTGATGACCCCCCGCAAATCGCCAATTCCATCTTTATTGGAATCTTTAAAACTCTTTGGATAAATTTGATAACAAATTGCTTCCTTCCACCATTTCTTATTCAAACGCTTTCATCCCCACTTCTGCTCATCTATAATTTTATTTAAATAATGGAGAGATATAAATCCCTCCATTACAATTTAATTATTGTTGTTGTCTGCCTTTTTTCCAAGCCAGATAAAGAAATCCAAGAAATGCGATAATAACGAAAACAATAACAGCCAAGTAAATAAAATTCACGCCGCTTTTTTCTGCTGCCAAATAGACTTCTGATGTTTCACGATCTAACGTGATCGAGTAAGTATCATTGCTTTTTCTTACCATATCTCCGTTAAGCCTGCCACGTAACTCTTCATTGGATGCAAGCGCAGTTGGATCAAGCTGAATCGTTTTCGTTTTCGAGCTATTATTAATCGCCACAATCATCATTTGGTCTTTATATTCTCTTTTATAGACGGCCATTCCATCTTGCTCATCCAGAAGCTCAAGTGTACCTTTTCTCAGTGCCGGATATTGTTTACGCAAGTCAGATATCTTACCGATATACTCAATTAGGTCCTTATCTGTTCTAAAATCCATCATCCGGCGATTATCGGGTACCTCGTTGCCATTCAAGGCTATTTCAGAGCCGTAATACACCATTGGAATGCCAGGTGTTGTATACATATAGGTCATTAGCAATTCCCATCTTGTGCCCGGAAATTGATTATTATCTTCAAGTGATTTTGTGAATCTCGGTATCATTTCATTATCAACCATGATACCCAACTGATGAGACTGACTCAACGATTTCATTCGTTCATTCCAGATAGAGAATAATGAATCCATTTGCTCGTCGGGTTTAGCAAATACATTTCTCAATGCGTTCATTTGTTGATCATCTATTAATCCGGAAATACCTGATTCCGCAATAGCAACCAAATCAGATTCATTTTCAATCGTTCCATTACCAAGCAGGAAGAAATCTTTCTTCACTGATTTCATTTCTTTACTGAAGGTTTTCCAAAATTCAACAGACACATACTGAATATCATTTAATCGATAGCCATCAATATTGGTTTCAGATATCCACCACTTGGCAGAATCTATCAAGTAATCAGCAACCTCAGGATTTTCCTGTGCCAAATCGGGCAATCCATCTATCCAACGAGTCTGCATGTCTTCCTGTTGGCTACCTGACGCCAGTTTATTCTTATCGTGGAACCATTCTTTCTTTACTGGATCCCTAAGCCAAGGATGATCCGGTCCGACATGATTGGCATTAAAATCTATGATAATTTTCATATCACGTTTATGGATTTCTGTTACCAGCTGTTTAAATTCCTTTAATGTTCCATAATTCTCATTAATCTTCTTATAATCCAGAGCCCAATTCCCATGGTAGCCCGATTCTGTGTTCTCAACAATTGGATTCAATGCGATTGTGGTAAAACCCATTTCCTGTAAATAATCCAATTTTTGTAGAATACCGGCAAAATCTCCGCCCTGGTATGTATTTAAATTATCTGTGTCTACACTAAAATCATTTTTCGTATCCCCATTATAAAACCTGTCCACCATGATAAAGTAGATGGACTCATCCCGCCACTCTCTTTCTGCTTTTTCATCCGCAGATACAGGAATTGCGGAAAGCAGGATTAATGGCATTAGCAAAATAACCATTACCTTTTTCAACATAAGCTGTCCCCCTTATTTCTCCCATAAATAACCTTATCCCTTTGTACAGCCAGACGTCAATCCAGAAACAAAGTATTTTTGAAGAATAGGAAAAAGAGTCGAGATTGGTAGACAAATTAGCCAAAACCTATTGCCTACCTGGTAAATTCAGCACCAAATCTCCCGCCAATCGTTCATACAAACTACCTGCCAGCGTATACTGGTCAATTGGCTGCCAAGTTCAAAATTATATACAAATAGAATAGGTCTACCTTTTTTCAGTGATATTGTGAAAAAGCATAGACGTCGTAAAAGAAAATGGAATTTCTCTTTATTTACACCATATCCTTCTAAAATAATAAATTTAGGATCCGTTTATTATGTTAGTTTGGTCCCTATTTTGGGTAGAAATACAATGTTATAATCTGAAATTTTAGAGATTGATATCTTGTTTTGACCTGATATAGTTAAAACAAAGGATAGCGCAAACGTTTGCATTTTCACTATATGGAGAGGAGAAAGATTATATGGATAGAGCATCTGTTATTCACTTTGCCCGCGATCAATTTATGTACAGTTCTTCATTAAATACCATCACGATTATGATTATGAGTAAAAAAAATGATATTAAAAAAATGGAATTAATACATGGAGATCCATATGAATTTAAAGATAGTGAATGGGTTTATAAGGCTGAGGATATGAAATATACGGGCAGCGATGAACTATATGATTATTGGAGACATACTATTGAACTACCGTACCGCAGAGCTCGTTATGCTTTTCACTTAACTGACACGAATGGCGAAACCGCTTATTTTTCCGAAAAGGGATTTTATGAGCAACTTCCTGATGTCGGTCTTCTATTTGCCCTACCATACCTCCACCATACAGAAGTATTCGGAGCTCCTGAATGGGTTAAAGATACGGTTTGGTATCAAATATTTCCTGAACGCTTTGCAAATGGCGATCACAAATTGGACCCTGAAGGTACTCTTCCATGGGGAAGCACAGAACCAACAACAACCAATTTCTTTGGCGGTGACTTAGCCGGTGTCATTGATCATTTGGATTATCTAAAGGATCTTGGTATAACAGGTATTTATTTCACACCAATATTCCATGCTTATTCCAATCATAAATATGACACGATTGATTATATGGAGCTAGACCCACAATTTGGTACGAAGGAAACATTAAAACAACTTGTTGAGGAAAGTCACAAACGAGGGATAAAAGTCATGCTTGATGCTGTCTTTAATCATAGCGGCTATCATTTCAAGCCATTTCAGGATGTCCTGGTAAAAGGGGAAGATTCCAAGTATAAGGAATGGTTCCATGCACACAGCCTTCCACTGGATGAAAAAAATCTCAACTATGATGCTTTTGGTTTTGTAGAAACGATGCCTAAATTAAATACAAAAAACCCAGAAGTAAGAGAGTATTTGCTAAATGTAGCCAAGTATTGGATTCGTGAATGCAATATTGATGGCTGGAGACTTGATGTGGCCAATGAAGTAGACTTTGATTTCTGGCGTGATTTTCGCAAAGCCGTTAGATCCGAAAATGAAGATGCCTACATACTCGGCGAGATTTGGCATGATTCCATGCCTTGGTTACGTGGAGACCAATTTGATGCCGTGATGAACTATCCATTTTTAACAGCTATTTTGGAAATGTTCGCCAAGAAGGACATTACACCTGCACAATTCGCTGAAAAAATGACGAAGGTCTACCATATGTATCCTCATACCGTAAATAAGACTGCCTTCAATTTGATTGGAAGCCATGACACACCAAGGATTTTAACAGAATGTAAAAACAATCTGGATGAGATTAAACAAATTTTCACGATATTACTAACCTTTACCGGCACGCCGTGCATTTATTATGGAGATGAGATTGGACTTGATGGCGAACAAGATCCAGGATGCCGTAAATGTATGCCTTGGGATGAAGAAAATCAAAACCTTGAGCTGCATAAGCACGTACAAACCTTAATCAACTTACGTAAAGAGTATAAAGTTCTTGCCAATGATGGCGACATCCTTTTTGTCGCTCATGATCCTGAAGTAGTCATGTATAAAAGAGAAAGTGCTGATTCTATAGCCTATGTTTGCATTAATCTCGGCAAAGACTCAAAATCTATCTCACTTGATGAATGGGAGAAAGCTGCACCTCTTTACATGGATTCCAAAAGCCAATGGGATAATAAGAACCAGCTTACTCTTTCAGAAAACGGGTATGCGATTCTATTACTATCTAAATAACCGGGAAGGCCATCTCTATTCTAAGATGGCCTTTTCCATTATCCCTTCGTACCACTCACTTTTCTTTGAACGCTCAATAAACCTAGTCGTTCCGCCTCTCTTTCCTCTAACCTATATCTTAAAGATGGTTAACCGTTTATCTCCTTCCAATAATAGATTCTACAAGTTCTGCTATTGTTTCACCAATCACTTCCACTCCCTCCTTCCAATCTGCATAGGTTTCATTTCTAAAACAAGGTACTTTTAAAACCCAACTAAATCTTCTACTCTAAACATCCGTTATCTCTCTACTTTTACCGTAACCATATTTTTTTGATAGAATACTCTATGTGGAACTTTTTTACATACCAAAAAATACAACAATGGATATATACTTATAGAGTTCATCTCAATAAGAAATAGATTACAGATTCTTTTCATTTTGGCGATTTCAGTCGTAATTTCTTTGATTTTCTATGTATAATAGGAAGAAGATTTTTTTTAGGAGGATTTAAAACCAATGAAAATAGCGCTAATCATTTTATTTAGTATAGCAGTCGTTTTGCTCCTTATTTCATTTCTTAAAATGAAGAAGCAGGCGAAAGAGGAAACAAAGCAGCTGGATACCTATTATGCAGTTATGCTGGATGAAACAAATAAGCTACAGGAACAAATCAACAAACTAGAACTACATGAAGAAGTTACAGCTAAGGAAGCTGGAATCATGGGATATCACTCTGAGGAACGCCAAGCCATGATAAAAATGTTAGATTTATATAAACGCGGCTATTCCACTAAAAGTATTGCCTCTATTACTAAACTGACAGAGGATGAAGTGGTAGAACTGCTTGCTTCATATGAAAGTCCAAACCAAAGAAGGAGGAAAGTAACCAATGACGCCTAAAGTTTTAAGCAGTTTTGCTGCAGGAATAATTGTAGCAGCAGGTGTATGCGGGGCTGTATACTTTTCTTCCTCTGAGGAAGGAACAGTTACTAAAACTACAAAATCTCCGAAAAATACGGTTACTAAAGAAATAACAGAAGATGAGATGAAAGATAAGTTATCTTCTTTAGGATATATCATAAAAACAGACGATGAATATACAGCTGATCTGAAAGATGCAGCGGAACAAGCCGCACCGGAATCCCCTGACCAACAGGAGGAACAAAAGGTTATCTACAAGACGGTTATAAATGTTGCATCTGGTATGACAAGTATTGATGTGGCTAACGCGTTGGTTAAAGGGAAAATTATTGACAATGCTTCCAGTTTTACAAAAACAATTGAAAGCAGGAATTTATCTAACAAGTTAAAACCTGGCGTTTTTGAAGTCGATAGTACGATGTCACTAGATGAAGTAATTAGCCAAATTTTCAAGTAATAAATACGAGCCGGGAACCGTGTTGACTGCAGTCATCAATGGTTTCCGGCTATTTTTTATAATGCTACATTATCTTATCCTAGTGGTTCTTCGCCAAATCTTTCCCAAAGAATAGGAAATAGAACTTCCAAATCATCCTCTTCCCAATCAAATTCTATGTTAGGTACAGGCTGTAACCCCTTTTCTTCAAGAGCTTCTAAGAGCTCATCATCTATTTTCTCATCCCATTCAGTATCACCTGTCTTGATCAGGGTATAGGCATCTAATCCAACCGTTAGCATTTCTTCATTTTGCGGGTATCCTTCGTCATCGAGATTATCTTCATCTATGTATTCTGCTAAAAACTCAGGATTTTGCATGGCCTTGTTAAAGATATCTTCTCCCTGTCCAATCAACCACCCACGAAAATAATCAAAAGTATCGTCTGAACAGCCACCCATTAGAACATATGCCGCTCCCCATAAACGAGATTGATAACTGGCATTCATTAATTTTTGAAATAAAAATTCAAACTCAATGACCTCTTCTAGTCCTTTTTGAACCAGCACCTCTGTTAACCATTCCGTTTGTTCATCATATGCTTTGGACTTTTCAATTAAACGCCAAAATTCTCTCTCTCCCACTATATAACCCCCCATTCCGTAATTCTGATTACTATATTCGACATACATTAAGCAACTTCCTCTTTTAAGTAAACGGACACAAAATCAAAGAGTTACCTTAGAAACTCATTGATTTTCCTGAAACTAAAAACAAGCAATTAGGATATTTTCCACGTACTATAAATAAACTCATTTCACAGGTGAATTATCCATTATTAATCCAACAAATACATATCAAAAAGGCTGCCAATTAGCTCGGCAGCCCACAGTCTTACTCAAGAATCTTCCAAAACGATATTATAGTGTTTAAACCATAGATGCACCTGTATCAAATAGGCTAGTAATTGCGGACCGGACATTAATTGACCATACCATGGCGTCTTAAATGAAGATCCTCCTGATTCTACAAGTGCTTTCAGCTGATCCCTGTCAAAGAATTCGTATAAGGGAGAATCTGTATCCTCCAGCAGTTCTTCTAGCCACTTCTTCACCAGCTTTGTATAAAGGGGATTATGTGTTTTCGGATATGGACTTTTCTTTCTATACAGGACCTCTTCTGGAAGAATTCCCTTCAAAGCTCTTCGTAAAATGCCTTTTTCACGGTTATCTGCCATTTTCATATCCCATGGTATATTCCAGGCATACTCCACCAAGCGATGGTCAGCAAATGGAACCCGTACTTCCAAACTGGCTCCCATACTCATCCTGTCTTTCCGATCCAATAAATTGGTCATAAACCAGGTCATATTTATATAAAATAACTGCCTTCTTTTCGTTTCTAAATCAGATTCCCCTGATAGTAAAGGCGTCTCAAGTATGCTTTTTTGATATTTATCCTTTACATACTCTTCAATGGAGAGTTTATCTTGCCAATCTTTCCTAAGTAATTGATGTCGTTCATGTATAGAGCGCATCCATGGAAAAGTATCGTTTGCTAACTGTTCAGGATTATGAAACCACGGATAGCCTCCAAATATCTCATCCGCACATTCTCCAGAAAGACCTACGACATAATCTTTTTTAATTTTTCTGCAAAACCAGAGCAAGGAAGAATCAATGTCAGCCATTCCTGGTAAATCCTTTACCATCATGGCCTCACTCAGATTAGTAATCAATTCTTCCTGACTGATTACACAATAATGATGTTTCGTTCCAAATTCCTGGTTCATTAATTCAATCCAATGTCCATCTGCATTTGGTTGAAATTCGTTCGCTTGAAAATGGGCCGCATTATCTTCATAATCAATCGAGTACGTATTGAGAGCAGGTTTTCCTTCTTCTTGATATTGTTTGGACGCAATGGCTGTTATCGCACTTGAATCAAGCCCCCCCGATAGGAACGTACATAATGGTACATCTGAAACCAACTGTCTCTTCACAGCATCACCCACTAGATAACGGACCTTTTCTGCTGTTTCATCCAGATTATCGCGATGTGCTTCACTCTTCACATTCCAATAACGATTAATCTCTATTCCATCCTTATTAAAGGTTAATGTATGGCCTGGACGGAGTTCCTTAATATTTTTAAATACTCCTGATCCCGGTGATCGAGATGGACCAAGTCCAAGTATTTCCGCCAGTCCTTCTCTTGTCAGAATCGGCTTAATTCCTGGGTGAGCCAGTATTGCTTTTATTTCAGATCCAAACAGGAATTGACCGTTTTGCAGGGAATAAAAAAAAGGTTTTACCCCCATTCGATCTCTTGCCACAAATAATTGTTGTTTGGCTTCATCCCAAATCGCAAAGGCGAATATCCCATTAAAAAAATCCACGCATTTTTCTTGCCATTCCATATAGGCAGTTAACAGAACTTCAGTGTCCGAATGGCCAGTGAA
>JAZUQD010000329.1:0-21785 GCA_045605505.1 Pradoshia sp. | reverse complement strand
TTGTCCTGTACCAATAACTCAAATACTTCTCTTTCTCTTTTTGTGAGTAAAGGTTTATGAGTGAAATCGTTCTCCTTCAACTATTGTAACCCTCCTTGCTACCAGCCATAACCTTAGGATTGGGTATATATTTAGTCACGTTAGTGTATGTAACTGGTCGATCAGGAGTGACTATATTTAAGATTGAATATGCTTTTAAGATTGATGCTGTTTCTTCAATTTAGCAGAAAATAACTCCTTCATTTCATCGGTCCAAGCTACTGGCTTACCGGTGAACCTGGAAATTTGGACAACCGTTCCACGTCCTGTAAAACAAGGTACCTCGTCCTCTCGTACACCGAGATAATGAATATCAACCGAAGAATTGCCTATTTTATATGCCTTCACTTTAATATCCAGTTTCTCATCGAAAAAAACTTGAGAAAGATAATCACATTGAAGATCCGCCACAACTGGGATTGTTTCCTGTTTTGTATCCACCCAATCCTGCATTAACCCAAGACTTTTAAAATACTCAATTCGAGCTTGTTCAAAATACGTAAAAGGAACCGTATTGTTCAAATGCCCAAACATATCAGTCTCTGAAAATCGTACCTTTACTGGAGATGAAAAAGTAAATTCTCCTAACCATTCCTCCATATTTTCGATATATGTAATTTTACTCATACAAAACACACCTTCCCACAATAATGAATGACTATTCATTCATTATACAGAAAAAATTACCATATGTAATTATTTTACTGACAAATAGTGTATGTTTTTACCGATAACTAGGTGAATGCAGTAAATAAGTTAATTTCCAGTTATGGTAGTTAAACACTACACGGAAATATATATTAATAATAGATTCGAGTTCATAAGCTATTGAAATCATGAAAGCAAATTAATCAACCCTAACGAAAAGGCCGTCTTTCACAATAGGAAAGACGGTCTTTTCGTTATTCTACTCTTATTTCAGTATGTCTGGTTAATGGTGACTGTAAGTCTATTGTGAAAAACGAACAATCTATCATATAGGTTATCTACTATTTGGACCAACAGATTCATACCATATGCTTTTATCATTTCTCTTGCAGACAGCTTAGACAACAAAGATAATAATCTTAAATTTTGTCACTTCCAAAGAAATTTTTGAAAGCTTGGACATTCGTGTCACGATTTAATGCCGCAATCGATGTAGTCAAAGGAATCCCTTTCGGACAAACTTGGACACAGTTTTGAGAATTACCACAATCCTGGATTCCTCCATCACCCATCAATGCATTCAGACGTTCTGCTTTCTGCATCTCACCTGTTGGATGAGCATTAAATAAACGAACCTGCGATACAGGTGCCGGTCCTATAAAATTGGACTTACTATTTACATTCGGGCAGGCTTCCAGACATACCCCGCAAGTCATACATTTAGATAATTCATAGGCCCACTGACGTTTTTTCTCAGCCATACGAGGTCCTGGCCCCAAATCATATGTACCATCGATTGGGATCCATGCTTTTACTTTTTTAAGTGAGTCAAACATTCTGCTACGATCTACCTGAAGGTCACGGATAACCGGGAACGTGCGCATAGGTTCAAGCACGATTGGCTGTTCAAATTGATCAACCAGGGCTGTACAGGATTGACGCGGCTTTCCATTAATCACCATGGAACAGGCACCGCAAACTTCTTCCAGACAGTTCATATCCCAAGTAATCGGGCTTGTTTTCTTGCCATCTTTTGTTACCGGGTTACGGCGTATTTCCATTAAAGCGGAGATGACATTCATATTAGGTCGATAAGACAGCTCGAATTCTTCAAAATAAGGCTCAGAGTTCGGGTTGTCCTGGCGTTGTACTTTAAATAGCACTTTACTTTCAGTTGCCATGATTAATTTGCCCCCTTGCTCTTAGAGTAGTCACGTTTACGCGGCTTAATAAGTGAGACATCAATGTCTTCGTAATAAATATTTGGTGCAGATTTACCATCTACAAAGTCAGCCATTGTCGTTTTCATAAACTCTTCGTCATTTCGTTCAGGGAAGTCCGGTTTGTAATGAGCACCGCGGCTTTCATCACGCTGCAGAGCACCCAGTGTAATGACACGTGCAAGTTGAAGCATATTGTATAGCTGGCGTGTAAAGGATGCTCCCTGATTGCTCCACTTAGCTGTGTCGTTAATATTGATATTTTCCCATCTTTCAATCAGTTCCTGAATTTTTTCATCCGTTTTTTGAAGCTTGTCATTATAACGAACGACCGTTACGTTATCTGTCATCCATTCACCCAGTTCTTTATGGATGGAATACGCATTTTCTGTTCCGTTCATGGACATGATCCGATTCCATTTTTCCTTTTCAACATTCTCATGTTGTTCGTATAAAGAATCAGGTAAGGAATCAGCGCTTCTAGCAAGTCCATTTACATAACGTACAGCATTTGGTCCTGCAACACTTCCTCCATAAATGGCGGATAATAAGGAGTTCGCACCTAAACGGTTAGCCCCATGTTGGGAAAAATCACATTCACCAGCTGCAAAAAGACCAGGTATTTTCGTCATTTGATCAATATCAATCCACAATCCGCCCATCGAATAATGGACTGCCGGGAAGATTTTCATTGGCAATTTACGAGGATCTTCACCAGTAAATTTCTCATATATTTCAATAATTCCGCCTAATTTAATATCGAGCTCTTTTGGATCCTTATGAGAAAGATCCAAGTAAACCATGTTCTCACCGTTGATTCCCAGTTTTTGATTCACACACACGTCAAAAATTTCACGCGTTGCGATATCACGAGGTACAAGATTTCCATAAGCAGGATACTTTTCTTCAAGGAAGTACCAAGGCTTCCCATCTTTATATGTCCAAATACGTCCGCCTTCTCCACGAGCAGACTCACTCATCAAGCGAAGTTTGTCATCTCCTGGAATTGCCGTTGGATGGATTTGAATAAATTCTCCATTAGCATAAGTTGCACCCTGTTGATATACAATCGCCGCTGCTGAACCAGTATTAATGATGGAATTCGTTGATTTACCAAAAATAATACCAGGACCTCCAGTTGCCATAATAACGGCATCCGCGCGGTAGGATTTTATTTCCATAGAAGTTAGGTTTTGAGCTACAATTCCTCGGCATACCTGTTCATCATCAAGTACGGCTCCAAGGAACTCCCAGCCTTCATATTTCTGAACAAGACCTGCCACTTCATAACGGCGAACCTGCTCATCCAATGCATACAGTAATTGCTGACCTGTTGTAGCGCCTGCAAATGCCGTTCTGTGGAATTGAGTCCCTCCGAACCTTCTAAAGTCCAGTAATCCTTCCGGCGTACGGTTAAACATAACACCCATACGGTCAAACATGTGAATGATGGATGGAGCGGCATCACACATTGCTTTTACCTGTGGCTGATTAGCCAGGAAATCACCGCCATAAACCGTATCATCAAAGTGTTCCCAAGGTGAATCTCCTTCACCCTTTGTATTGACCGCTCCATTAATACCGCCTTGGGCACAAACGGAATGTGATCTTTTAACGGGTACGACTGAAAAAAGTTCTACTTTATGTCCTACTTCGGCGATTTTGATGGTAGCCATTAAACCAGCAAGACCGCCGCCGACTACGATTATATTCCCTTTACTCATAAACCGACCCTCTCCTTATTAAACTAGCAGACTTACCTGCTAAGCTATTACATTGTTTAAGCCATGTTGATAAATGCCAGCAGTGTGCGAATGGACATAAAAGCTAAGAATACAAAAACTCCAAGAGTTATATATGTAAATATTCTTTGGGATTTTGGCGTTACGATAAGTCCCCATCTTAACGCAAATGACCATAGCCCGTTTGCAAAGTGAAATATTGCTGAAAGTACACCTACCATATAGAACACAATCATAAATGGATTAGAAAAAATTTCTACCATCATATCCGCATTCGCTGTGTCACCTAATGCTACCTGTACTCTCGTTTGCCAAACATGCCATACGATAAAGATAACAGTTAGGATACCTGTAATCCTTTGTAAAGCAAACATCCAGTTACGGAAATAGCTGTAACTTCCCACTGAATATTTTGCCGTAAATGCAATATGAAGACCTAATACAGCATGGAAAAGAATCGGCAAATAAATGATAACAATTTCCATTAAAAGCCTAAAAGGTAAATCATGCATAAATTCAGCTGCTTTGTTGAACGCTTCAGGCCCTCTTGTCGCAAAATAATTGACCAATAAATGCTCAATCAAAAAAAGCCCGATTGGTAATACCCCTAACAACGAATGTAACCTGCGTAAATTAAACTCGCGACGACTCTCCATAGTTACCCTCCCTCTGAAAATGAAAAAATAAAAGTATAGCTTTGGATAAGGACTTAGCCTTAAATAATTGCTAGCAGGTTTTCATTATTGCCGCAACCATCTAACTTACCATCCATCTAAGATGCCAAAAACACTTTCCTGCAAAATTAATAGATGAATAGTATAAAAAAATAAATAATTCCACATATTCTTACAATTATGTGACGGTTTTATTGTACTCCTTTCTACCAAAATGCGTCAAGAAAACGGATACAGAGATTTCCTTTTTCTCCTGATAAATTGAAAAATTTGGATTTTTTTCTATTTCTATATATTACCTATCAAATACTTAGTAGAAAATGTATATTTATCCTTGCATCCACTCCCCTATATATAGCTATAATAATGTATGGAAAGAGGGGGAAGCATGGCAAAAGAAGATAAGTTAGAGTCAGAGGAAATGACACCTGTCACCGACAATGAGCCGTTAATACCTGTATTCGGGTATGAGATAATAAGAGAGTTTCTTTTGGAGGATTTACTAGGAAAAGAAGGCCCTCAAATTCTATATTGGGCTGGCAAGCAACTTGGACGTAGATTTCCATTATCAAGTCCAGAAGAAATTATCACATTTTTTCATAACGCCGGATGGGGAGATCTCCAACTTGTAAAGGAAACAAAAGATGAATTAAAGTGGGAGCTTTCTGGTGAATTAATCCAACGTAGATTTTCAATTAACGAAAACACCAATTTTCAATTAGAAGCAGGCTTTCTTGCCTATCAAACAGAGTATCAAAGAAGAGTGGTCTCCGAAAGCTATGAGGAACAGAAGAAACGAGCGAAATTAGTTTACTTCACCGTGAAAAGCGATAATAAAGATATGATCTAAACTAGGCTTTATTTCATCAAAGTACCTATGCCAGTTAATCATGTATGCTAAGTAAAAGGGGAACTCTTGCAGGGGTTCCCCTACTATTTTATCGTTTAACCTCTATTTCCCTTCAGGATGAAGGTGGTAAATAACTATATTATCTTTCGTGTTAAAATTCTCCATAAAAACACCCCTAAATCTCGCTAACCATTTAGGGGCAGTTCCGTTTGCAAAATCCAAACGTGTTACAATTCTATTTTTAACTATTTTTTTGTTCATCATTTAGTTTTTCCAATAAGGCTTGTGCACTCGCTGCAGGAATTCCAAGCTGAGTAATTTCCTCAAATGTGGCTTCCTTCATCTTTTTAATGGATCCAAAATGCTTAAGCAATTGTTTTTTCCTCTTCTCACCAATACCAGGTACCCCATCGAGTAAAGATTGGAAACTGGATTTCCCCCTGATCTGGCGATGGAAGGTAATTGCAAAACGGTGTACTTCGTCTTGGATTCGCTGCAAAAGATAAAATTCCTGGCTCGACCTGCTGAGCGGAACAAATTCTAAAGGATTTCCGTATAGCAATACAGATGTCTTATGTTTATCATCCTTTGCCAAGCCTGCGACCGGAATTTCCATTCCATACTCATCCTCAATCACTTCACGAACTGCTTCAATATGGCCCTTGCCTCCATCGACAATAATCAAATCAGGAAAAGGAAGATTCTCCCGGAGTACTCGGGCATACCTTCTTCTGACGACTTCTCGCATAGAGTCATAATCATTTGGACCAATGACCGTCTTAATTTTATATTTTCGATATTCCTTGCGTTCAGGTTTCCCATCAATAAATACAACCATTGCGGAAACAGGATCAACACCCTGAATATTTGAATTATCAAAGGCCTCAATTCGATGCGGTGTATGGATTCCCATGATTTCCCCTAGGTTTTCAATGGCCTTAATGGTACGTTCTTCATCTCTTTCAATTAAAGAAAACTTCTCCTGCAGAGCGATTTTTGCATTTTTAACGGCAAGCTTCACTAAATCCTTTTTCGCTCCACGCTTTGGCTGGGCCACTTTTACATCAAGTAATCCTTCTGCCAATTCTAGATCAACATCATCAGTCAGGAGTACTTCCCTTGGTTTAAAATGATTAGCTTTTGAGTAAAATTGTCCTAAAAAAGTAAGCAACTCATCAGAAGGATTATCATAAATAGGAAATAACGATACATCTCTCTCAATCAATTTTCCTTGGCGGACGAAAAAGACTTGGACACACATCCATCCTTTATCGACCGCATACCCAAATATGTCTCGATCTGTTAAATCACTGAAAACAATTTTTTGCTTTTCCATCGTTGCTTCAATATGAGCAATTTGGTCCCTTAATTCTTTAGCACGTTCAAAATCTAATTCTTCAGATGCCTTATACATATTAGCTTGCAAATCTTTCTTAATGTCCTTAAAACCGCCATTTAAAAAGCTCGTAATTTCATCTGTAATCTGTTTATATTCATCTTCTCTGACCACTTTTTCGCAAGGCGCCAGACATTGGCCAATATGATAATACAAGCATGCTTTAGCAGGTAATGTCGTACACTTCCTCAGTGGATACAGCCTATCCAATAGCTTTTTAGTTTCATTCGCTGCGTATACATTTGGATATGGACCAAAATATTTCCCCTTATCTTTTTTCACATTTCTAGTGATAATCAATCTAGGATGCCTTTCCGAGGTTAACTTAATGAACGGAAAGCTTTTATCATCCTTAAGCATGATATTGTATTTGGGGTCATATTTTTTTATGAGATTCATTTCTAATATCAATGCTTCCATATTAGAAGATGTAACTATATATTCAAAGTCTTCAATTTCCGAAACAAGACGTTGTGTTTTCCCATCATGAGAACCAGTAAAATAGGAACGAACCCTATTTTTTAATACTTTAGCTTTTCCGACATAGATAACGACATTTTGTCGGTCCTTCATTAAATAACAGCCAGGCTGATCAGGTAACAAGCTAAGCTTATCTTTTATGTGTTGGTTCAAAAGGGTCCCCCCTCTACAAAAGTTTAAGTTTCTATTATTATAAACGAATTTTACAATTAAAGGAGGTAATAATACTTTCCATAAGAAAAAAGACTCCGGTCGTCCGAAGTCTTTTTACATTAAACCTTAAGAATGCTTGGTAATCAAATTAACAAGTGCTTCTTTTGGTTGGAATCCGATCACTTTATCTACCACTTCTCCATCTTTAAACAGGATAAGCGTAGGAATACTCATAACACCAAATTTAACAGCAGTTTCTTGATTTTCGTCAACATCTAGTTTAACGATCTTGATTTTGCCATCTAATTCAGCATCAATTTCTTCTAATACAGGTGCGATCATTTTACAAGGTCCACACCAAGGTGCCCAAAAATCAGCTAAAACCAAGCCTTCGCTTGTTTCCGTTACGAATGTTTGATCTGTTACATGAGAAATTGCCATGTTTGTTACCTCCTAGTACTTACTTTAAGTAAACTATAAGTGAGTATACCACTGTTCTATTTAGGATGCTACTGTCCTGCTTAATTATCCTTAATTTCTACCTATTATCGGCAGCCCATTTGATCATTAATCGGAAAAATAGGGCGGCACATAGGCCACCCTGTTGTTGCCGACTTGATGATTAAGATTTTACCAGAAGATTTTTGACCTCTTCTGTTAATAAAGGAACTACTTCAAACAAATCCCCAACAATGCCGTAATCAGCCACTTTAAATATATTGGCCTCTGGATCTTTATTAATAGCGACAATCACTTTGGAATTGGACATTCCTGCTAAATGCTGAATAGCACCCGAGATACCACATGCAATATAAAGATCTGGTGTTACAACCTTACCTGTTTGGCCAATTTGCAGGGAATAATCACAGTAATCAGCATCACAAGCTCCGCGTGAGGCTCCAACTGCACCACCAAGAACATTCGCCAATTCTTTAAGCGGTTCAAATCCCTCTTCACTTTTCACTCCACGGCCGCCTGCAATGATTACTTTAGCTTCAGACAAATCTACTCCCTCAGTTGCTTTTCGTAATACTTCCTTAATAACAGTACGCAAATCCTTAATATCTACAGATAAAGATGAGACATCACCAGTACGGGATGGATCATGCTCGAGCGGGTCAATATTATTCGGACGAATCGTTGCAAATACTAATCCATCTGTTACGATTCTCTTTTCAAATGCTTTTCCGGAGTAGATTGGACGTGTAAATACAATATTACCACCTGCTTCTTCTACAGCAATTGCATCTGAAATAAGACCTGAACTTAATTTACCGGCGATACGTGGCGCCAGGTCTTTCCCTAACGATGTATGTCCAAATATAATTCCCTCAGGAGATTCCTGTTCGATAACAGCTAATAAGCCCTGAGTATAGCCGTCTGATGAATATTGTTTAAGCTGCTCATTCTCAACAACAATTACACGATCCGCTCCATAATGAATTAATTCTTTGCCGATCTCTGCAACAGATTCTCCTCCGAATACAACGCCTACAACCTCTCCACCCTCAGCAACTGTCTTAGCTGCCGCAATTGCTTCAAAGGACACATTACGAAGAGAAGAGTCTCTTGTTTCACCTAAAACTAAAATCTTTCTAGACATAATTTTACCTCCCGTTATTTTTCCCTTTGTGTTCGTTGCTATCTGTCACTTTCATCAATGAAATGAAAGATCCCTTTTAATCTTAGTTAAATGACTTTTGCTTCCGTACGGAGAAGGGTAACCAGTTCCTTCACTTGTTCAGGAATTTCTCCTTGTAGGACTTTACCTGCCTCTTTCTTAGGCGGCAAATAAATCTCGATACTCTTTGTTTTAGCCTCAACATCATCTTCATCAAGGTCAAGATCATCTAATTCCAATTCTTCAAGCGGCTTTTTCTTCGCTTTCATAATGCCCGGTAAGGATGGATAGCGCGGCTCATTTAATCCTTGTTGAGCTGTGATTAATAAAGGTAGGGAGGTTTCAATAATTTCAGAATCACCCTCAACATCTCTGGTAACGGTTACATTTTCACCGTCAATTTCAAGTTTAGTTACTGTTGTTACATAAGGAATATCAAGCAAGCCGGCTACACGCGGTCCAACCTGACCGGAACCACCATCAATTGCAACATTTCCTCCAATAATCAAATCAACCTCTTGTTCTTGCAAATATTCAGCCAATATTTTCGAAGTTGTATATTGATCTCCATCTTCCAGATCATCTTCGACATTTATAAGAACTGCCTTATCAGCTCCCATCGCAAGTGCAGTTCTCAGTTCCTTCTCAGCATCTTCACCGCCAACAGTCAAGACAGTCACTTCACCGCCTTGTGCATCGCGGACCTGGATGGCTTCTTCCACTGCATACTCGTCGTATGGATTAATGATAAATTCAGCACCGTCTTCTTGAATACGGCCATTCGATAATGATATTTTCTCCTCTGTATCAAATGTCCTTTTTAGCAAAACATAGATATTCATGTAAGGCCCTCCTATTGTTCGTATTAATTTTGAAGATTAAGAAAATATAATATATAAAACTCCTACTCTCCAAAGTTTTCACTTCGAAGAAAAGATGTTACTCCAAAAAGATTCGCTATCGGATGCTTATTTTCCTTTAAATACCGGTAAACGTTTTTCTAAAAATGCCTGAATCCCCTCTTTAGCATCTTCAGTCACAAATATTTTACCGAATTGAACCGCTTCCTCATCTACCCCTTTGTAATACTGTTCATGTTTGGCATAGTTAATCAGATGAATCGCTTTTTCAAGGGCAATTGGGCTTTTTCTTGCCATTTTACCGGCAATCTCTTTAACAGCTTCCATTAGCTCTTCATCCTTAAAGGAATGATTTGCAAGTCCTGCAGCAACGGCCTCCACACCGGAGATTGGTTCAGATGTAAACATCATCTCAGCAGCTTTGGCAGTTCCCACATAACGAGTGAGCCTTTGAGTTCCTGCAAAGCCAGGAATAAGGCCTAATTGCAACTCTGGTAAGCCTAGCTTAGCTGACTCAGTTACGTATCTCAGATGACAGGACATGGCGAGCTCCAGCCCGCCACCTAATGCAGCCCCATGAATCGCAGCTATAACAGGCTTCTTAAACCGTTCAATTCGTTCGAATAATTCTTGGCCTCTTTTAGATAACGTAGAAAAATCTCCTTCAGTTGTAACTGTTGTAAATTCTTTAATATCAGCACCTGCTGAGAAAAATTTTCCTTTCCCATAAAGAACAACTACCCGAACATCATCCTTTTGCTCTATTGAATCAAACATAGCAGATAAATCATGGAGAAGTTCAGAAGCTAGTGCATTAGCAGGCGGCCTGTTTATTGAAACATAGGCCACCTGATTCTCCTCGTAAACATGTAGTGTATTCATGTGATATTACCCCTTTATATGACATGGTCTATCTCATTTAAGCACCCAACCCATTGATTATTAATTGATGAACTGGTTCAGCTTGCTCGTTTAGATTATATTTTTGTTCATTCATTATCCAAGTCGTAACAATTTCGTCTAAAGTACCGAATACCATATGGCGCGCCAGACGAACATCTAGATCATTCTTAAATTCACCTTGTTCAATACCAGTAATCAGAATTGAATCAACAAGCTTTAAATATCCCTTTAGAACATCGTTAATTTTGTACCTTATTTCTTTATTGGATTGCCGTAACTCCAGCTGCGTGACGATAGCCAAGTGCTTATCCTCAGAAAGAATCTCAAAATGCTTGCGTACAAGCACCAACATTTTTTCTTTTGCACTGGATACCCGTGACATCTCTTCTTCAATACTGGATATGAAAATCCCCAATTTATCTTGAAACATGGAAATCAAAATATCTTCTTTATTCTTGAAATACAAGTAAATCGTACCGTCTGCTACACCCGCCTGCTTTGCTATCTTGGAGACTTGTGCTTGATGGTAGCCGTTTTCAGCTATGACAATAACGGCTGCATCAATGATCTGTTTGTATTTTGGGCGGTCTTTTTTCATTTCTTTCTTCCTCCTCTAAAATGAATGAATAATCATTCATATTTTTATATTAGAGTGGGAAAATTATAAAGTCAAGTGAAATCACTTCTTATCCACTTGATGATAAGAAAGTACGTATGATCTAATTAAGCTTCTCTTTTATCGATTTTTTGTTGGTTTTGTTTTTCTTCCTCAACCAAAACACGCCGCAGAATCTTACCAATTGCTGTTTTTGGCAGTTCATTACGGAATTCATAAACACGAGGTACCTTAAAGGAAGCCAAATGCTTACGACAGTACTCATTCAGTTCTTGCTCGGAAGCTTTAGCATTTTCCTTCAGCACGATGTATGCTTTGACTGTTTCTCCGCGATACGGGTCAGGCACTCCGGCTACTACGACTTCCTGAATCGCTTCATGCTCATACAAGACTTCCTCAATCTCACGTGGATATATATTAAAACCACCTGCAATAATGATGTCCTTCTTACGATCTACGATATAAAAGTATCCTTCTTCATCCATATAACCCATGTCTCCAGTTAATAACCAGCCGTTATAGAAAGAGCTTTCTGTTTCTTCAGGGCGTTTCCAATATCCTTTCATGACTTGTGGACCCTTGATCGCCAATTCACCGACCTCTCCCGGTGGCAACGGCTCTAAAGTTTCAGCAGAAAGAATAGCTGCATCTGTACTTGGCCACGGCAAACCTATACTTCCCTTCACACGCTTATTACCCCATAATAGGTTTGCATGAGTAACCGGTGACGTTTCTGTTAATCCATATCCCTCCACCAATTTTCCACCAGTGAGCTTTTCAAATTTCTCCTGGACATCTACTGGAAGTGCTGCTGAACCGCTTATACAGGCATCAATAGATGATAAATCATAGTTTGAAATATCCGGGTGATTCAACAAACCGATATACATGGTTGGAGCACCTGGAAATAAGGTCGGCTTTTGTTTCTGGATGGTCTTCAAAGTCGTAACCACATCAAATTTCGGCAATATAATCATTTCATGACCTTTCATAATTGAAAGAATGAGAACGGTAGTCATCCCATAAACATGAAAAAAAGGTAATATACCGAGGACTTTTTCTTCTCCTTCTTTATATTTATAAAGCCAGGCATCGCACATTTTTGTATTGGCTACAAGATTATCGTGTGTCAGCATGACTCCTTTAGGAAAACCTGTTGTTCCCCCTGTATATTGAAGCAGAGCAAGGTCTTGTTCCGGATTGCCTTCATATTCTATTTCCGTTTTAGGGGATGTTTTCAGAATTTCTGACATGAGGTGATGATTGCCTTTATGCTCAACCTTGACGACCATACTATATTGTTTCTTTTGTACATACGGATAAAATAAATTCTTCGGAAATGGTAAAAAATCTCTAATGGGAGCTATGATGATATGTTGCAATTCTGTATTTTTCATGACACTCATGACGCGCGGAAATAAAATATCCAATGTCACTATGACCTTAGCACCAGAATCCTGCATTTGGTATTCAATTTCTCTTTCCATATACAAAGGATTCGTTTGAACCACTACAGCACCCGCAATTAATGCTCCATAATAACTAATGACCGACTGGGGTGTATTGGGCAGCATGATGGCTATCCGGTCGCCCTTTTCAATACCTAATGTTTTCAAATAATGGGCAAATTGCAGGGCATACTCATACAATTTCTTGTACGTAATCGACGTTCCCATAAAGTGAATAGCTTTCTTCGTTGGATATTTGCGAGCAGACTGTTTTAAATAATCCTGTATTAAATTATGTCCATACTCGATGCTTTTCGGGATTTCTTCTGGATAATGCTTAAACCATGGTTTTCCTTCCGACAATGTAAAAACCTCCCTTAAAAAGCTAAATCTCCTAGTTAATTATAGTATAATGATTTTTACGTGACAATATTTTACTAATATTCTGTCAACTTAATTTCATTTTTCTGGTACTTTTCGCCTAAACTAATGAAACTCATGCAATTAGGACATACATCTTCTATATGCTTGCTGATGCCTTTTTGCCTATTGTATAAAAAAAGAGCTTAAACAGTGGGTTTCCCAACTGTTTAAGCTCTTTTCATGCGTAGAAAGCCATGTATATGATCCCGACAAGGATAAATAAAGCAGATACCACCAACAAAATCTTCCCCAGTGTTTCCATGGTTTCCTCCCACATACTTCTCTCTTATTTCAGTTCTACAATTGTTACTCCAATTCCGCCTTCAGATGCTTCCCCAAATCTCATCGATTTGACGGAACGGTGATTTTTTAAATAGTCTCTGACTCCCTGCCTCAGAGCACCTGTTCCTTTTCCATGAATAATGGATACACGCGGATAACCGGCAAGCAGGGCATCATCAATATATTTTTCTACCCTTGATAAAGCATTTTCGTATCGCTCACCGCGGAGATCAAGCTCCAGATTTACGTGAAAGTCTTTCCCTTTAATCTTAGTAATGGTCTTCGTCTCAACTGGCTTCGGACTCTTTTTAAATTCGAGATCCTTTTCATTTACTTTCATTTTCATAATACCCACTTGAACATTCCATTCATGATCAGATACTTTTTCAAGTAATTGACCGATTTGTCCCCATGTGAGCACTTTAACTTCGTCACCAGGTTTCAGTACCCTCTCCGTTGAAGTTACTTGTTTTCTGACCTTTTTGGATTCTTCCGGTTTAGCTTCATTCAGTCTTCTCTTAGCATCAATTAATTCATGTTCTTTTACTTCAGCGCTTTTTTCAATTCGGAGTTGTCGCAAATCCCGGATGACTTCCTCCGCTTCTTTTTGCGCTTTTTCTATCAGTTGCCTTGCTTCCTGTTTAGCTTTTTCAATCAGAGCGTCTTTTTTATCCTGATACTCCATTAATTGTTTTTGCAAATCTGTATGCAAACGTTCTGCATCCTTCAAGTATTCTTCCGCTTCCTGCCAGTCCTTTTCGGCTTCTTTACGGGAGGTTTCTAATGATGCAATCATGTTTTCAACCTTATTGGACTCTGCTCCGACCATTCCGCGAGCATTGCGAATAATCCGATCGTTTAATCCTAACTTCGTAGAAATCTCAAAAGCATTGCTTCGCCCTGGTACTCCAATCAAAAGACGATATGTTGGACTAAGCGTTTCAACATCAAATTCCACACTCGCATTTCTGACACCTTCTTTATTATATCCATAGGCTTTTAATTCAGGATAATGAGTAGTAGCAATGACTTTTGCTCCACGTGTATGGGCTTCATCCAGAATAGATATAGCAAGTGCTGCCCCTTCTTGAGGGTCCGTTCCAGCACCAAGCTCATCAAATAATACGAGCGATTCATAATCCAAGGTCTCAAGGATTTCCACAATATTTACCATATGAGAGGAAAATGTACTCAAGCTCTGCTCAATAGACTGTTCATCTCCGATATCAGCATATACGGATTTGAAAACAGCTAATTCAGAACCGTCCATAGCTGGTACATGTAAACCTGCCATTGCCATCAATGTACAAAGACCGACCGTTTTTAACGTGACCGTTTTACCACCTGTATTTGGCCCAGTGATCACCAAAGTCCCATAAGTCTCTCCAAGGATGATATCGTTAGCAACTACTTCTTCTCTTGGAATAAGTGGATGTCTTGCCTTTTTAAGCTTAATGATTCCCTGATTGTTCATAATCGGCATGGATGCATGAATGGCTTTGGCATATTTCGCCTTCGCAAATGCAAAATCAAGCTTAGCCAGAATCGAGACATTCAGTAAGATGTCCTCCGCATGCTCTCCCACCACATTTGATAGCATGGTTAGGATACGTTCAACCTCTCTGCTTTCTTTCACACGAATGTCCTGCAATGTATTATTTAATTGGACAATGGACTGCGGCTCAATAAACAGCGTTTGTCCTGACGCAGATTGATCATGAATAATCCCGCCGTAATGACTTCTGTACTCCTGTTTGACAGGAATAACAAACCGATCATTTCGAATCGTTACAATCGTATCTGATAACATCTTAGCAGCATTACTGGAACGAATCATACTTTCCAGCTTTTCTCTAACTCTGGCTTCATTTGTACGCAATTGCTGACGTAAATGTCTCAGCGTATCACTGGCTGAGTCCAGAACCTCTCCATTGTCGCCAATTGCCATATTTATATCTTTTTCTAAATCATTTAGACTTACTAATTGGTCTTTATATTCATAGAGAATAGGAAGTTCAATCTCCGCTTCCTGCATATCTTCCAAAAATCTGCGTAAATTTCGACCTGCTCGAAGTGTACTGGAGGTTTCCATTAATTCTACTGGACTAAGGACCCCGCCTATACGCGCACGTTTAATATGAGAACGAATATCAAATATTCCCCCAAGCGGTACATTGCCCTTTAAGCGGTACACCGTCGCTGCCTGGTCTGTTTCAAATTGAGAACGCCTCACCTCTTCTAAATCGGTGTTCGGCGTTAATTGTTCACTTAAATTCTTTCCCAAGCTGGAAGATGCATGCTTTTGTAATTGAGCAATGATCTTTGTAAACTCGAGTGTTTTAAATACTTTATCTTGCATGGAGAAAGATCCTCCTTACCTTTTTCTGTTAGTCTCTACCGAGGAATCTTAAAAAGTCATCCTCCGATTGAGTGTTTAATACGGTTTCTTTCTTTAACCAACCACGCTGGGCATTCGCTACACCCACATCCATATTCTCCAGCATATCAATGCTGTGTGCATCTGTATTAATAATGATCTTCACACCGGCATCCTGAGCTTTTTTAACATTCTCCGCTGCTAAATCAAGACGATTGGGATTTGCATTTAACTCAAGCGCTGTATTGGTTTCTTTAGCCAGTTGAATGAGTAAATCCATATCCACTGAATAACCGTCTCTGCGCCCAATAACTCTGCCTGTTGGATGTGCGATAATATCTACGTGTTTATTTCTTAATGCTGTTTTCAAGCGTTCCATAATTACTTCCTGCGGCTGTGAGAAAGAGGAATGAATAGAAGCAATCACAATATCCAATTGTTCCAGGATCTCATCATCAAAATCTAAGGTTCCGTCTGGAAGTATGTCCATTTCAATCCCAGATAAGATCATGATGTCATCATATTCCTCATTCAATTTCCTGATTTCTTCTTTTTGTTTCAGAACTCTCTCAGGTGTCAACCCGTTTGCCACTTTTAAATATTGAGAATGATCGGTAATTGCCATATAGCGGTATCCTTTGGCACGACAAGCCTCCACCATTTCCCTTAATGTATGGGAGCCGTCACTCCAGGTCGTATGCATATGAAGATCCCCTTTTATATCCTCCAGAGAAATCAAATCATAATCAGCATGAAACTTTTCAATTTCAGTTCCATCTTGTCTAATTTGCGGAGGAATATAAGGCAAGCCAAAATGGCCGAATAATTCTTCTTCACTATCAAATGTTTTTACTTCCCCAGTTTCTAAATTCTCAACGCCATATTCGCTTACCTTTTCACCGCGTTCTTTCGCTAATTGTCGTAAACGTACATTGTGGTCTTTAGAACCGGTAAAATAGTGCAATGCTGTTGCAAACTCAGCTGGCTTTACCATTCTGAAATCGACTGCAATTTCATAATCATATGCTAAAGCAAGAGACACCTTAGTATCACCTGCTGCAACAATATGGTCAATATTTGTAAGGGAAAGGATCTGCTCCTTCACACTTGATGGATTGTCCGTCGCTATAATGAAGTCCAGATCTTTTATCGTCTCGCGTCCACGCCTTACACTGCCGGCTCTCGAAAAGCGAATAATATCTTCCATTGCCTGCAGTTTCATTTCGATATCTTCCACAATCGGAAGCATAACAGCCAAAGGCAGACGATCTGGTTTGGTCCCCATTGTTTTAATGGCTTCTAATATATTTTCTTCAGACTTCTTACCAAAGCCGGCCAGTTTACTGACCTTCCCTTCCTCACAAGCTTTTTGAAGTTCTTCAGCATTTGTTATATTTAGTTCTTTATAAAGCTTGGCAATCTTCTTTCCACCAAGGCCTTGCAGACGTAGAAGAGGAATTAACCCTTTCGGCACTTCCTCTTGCAGCTCTTTGAGTACCTCTGAGGAGCCTGTTTCGATATATTCTGTAATGACAGCTGCTGTTCCTTTGCCAATACCGCTCAATTTTGTAAAATCATCTATCTCAGTCAAACTTCGCTCATCCACTTCCAGCGCCTGTGCCGCTTTCCGGAAAGCAGATACTTTAAATTGGTTTTCTCCCTTTAATTCCATATATATGGCTACTGTTTCCAATAATTTTATGACATCTTTTTTATTTACGCTCATATCTGGCACCTACCCGTTTATTCATTTTAAAAGATACCTATACCCCTCATTATATACAAGCTAAATTCAGATACTAAAAAGAATGACTTCCCTGTTGGAAGAGGAAGTCATGAAAATGGATGGAACCACAACTTTGTTACCCAATCAGATAAGAATGGAGTGTCCATAATAATTGTTTTCGCTAAAGAAGAGTTTTGAATCATATTTTGCAAGGATTCAATAGGCAGCATAGCAAGAATAAATAGAATAATAAACGCACCTAAATAGGTTTCTACAAAACCTAAAGCCCCGCCCGCCAATTGATTAAATTGTCGTAAAAGAGGCAAATGTGCAAGAAAGTCCAGCATGGATCCTATTATTTGCAAGACGATTTTAACAGCTATAAATAAGATGAAAAACGCAATTGCATTATAGAAGGCTGAGTCTAAATCACCTATATTGAACAGCATGTTAAGGGTCGAATCAGAATCTGCAGATGATGGAAATGGGACCCACATTTCAAGCTTCGGACCAAGATCTTTATAAAATAATTTAGCTACTACCAAGGCAATAATAAAACTTAACAAGTGAACGAGCTGTAAAATCAGTCCCCTTCTTAAGCCAATAAAAAAACCCATGGTCAAAGCTATTAATATCAATAGTGTAACCATAATATCCTCATTTCTTCTGTTGTTTTAATTCTAATTCTAATCCTTCAATTTTCTCTAATAACTTATAATATTCATGCATGGCATTAACCGCAGTTAATACAGCCAATTTTGTCGTATCCAAGTTCGGGTTTTTTTGACCGATTTCGCGCATTTTATCATCCACCGAGTGGGCAACTTGTCGTAAATGAAAAGTTGATTCATCCCCTACAATGGTGTATTGTTGTCCATATATCTCAACGTTTACCCTGTTTTTATCAGACAAGGTGATTGCCTCCAATCATAAACATAAAAATCCTGTCTACTATCATAACATGAAAACCAAATTCTTGGTATTACTTGATAAAAACTACTATCATTCATAAAAATATCATATACATAAAGTTCCGTCCTTTTATTTGAAAGGACGGAATTTTAGCTAAAGAGGAGTAGAAAAATGGCGAATACTGTTATTGTTGTATCAAAAGAAACGCTTTTAAAAATGAAGGCCCATTATATTGATTCTCTAGTACCCAAAACACCACCCGGAGCGGTTTTCTCAGCTAAACGGAATGGAATGACGATAACTGGCTATCAATCAGGTAAGGTTTTATTCCAAGGAGCTGTTTCTGATTCAGAAGTAAGCAAATGGAGTAATGGAACAGTCAGTGCTACTAAAAAAAATTCACCAGTTAAAAAAAGAAGTATATCCGACCATATCTATCGGCCTCCCCATACAATCAATGAGTTAAGTATTATTGGAACGGATGAAGCGGGAACTGGCGATTACTTCGGTCCGATAACAGTTGCAGCTGCCTATGTTAGCAAGGAACACATTCGGGAACTTGAAAACATGGGAATACGTGATTCCAAAACAATTCGCGATCCACAAATATTAATTCTCGGTAAAAAAATTACAGGGATGATTCCATACAGTCTGCTTGTGCTAAAAAATGAGAAGTATAATAGTCTGCAGCAAAAAGGGATGAGCCAGGGAAAAATGAAGGCCATGCTCCACGAGCAAGCCATCACCCACTTACTAACCAAATTAGAAGGAACAAAACCAGACGGTATTCTCATTGACCAATTTTGTGAACCCGATATTTATTTTCGACATACCAATACGAACGGAAAACGTGAAGTGCCTTTATATTTCAGTACAAAAGCGGAAGGTATATCCACAGCTGTTGCGGCCGCATCCGTCATTGCCCGCTATGCTTTCTTAAAGCATATGGATCTTCTTAGCGAGCAGGCAGGAATGACCATCCCAAAAGGAGCCAGTTCAAAAGTCGATGAAGCTGCTGCTGTCTTTATGGCTAAAAAAGGAGAAAGCCAATTAAACGCCTTCGCTAAACTCCATTTTGCTAATACAGAAAAGGCACGAAAACTCGTAAAACGAATCGGACTATAACCAAAGACTCGGCCAGAAGCATGATTGCTTTAGGACCGAGTTTTTTTATGCTGAAATTGATTAGAAACGATTTTTCCAGGTCCTGGATAGGCTGTTTTTTCTAAAAACTAACATCGGATAGACAGCTTGAACTGATCTTACAAATACTTGAGCCAACTTCATCCATAATCCAGCCAATCTTGGTTGGAATCCGGCCGATCTCCACCTGATTCCGGCCGATTCAACTCATAAATCGGCTAATCGCCTTATAGAGAGATAAAAACCACCCTGCATATAGGTAATTTCATATCATGGATCCTTTTTAGCTGAAAAATTAATCTACACAACCCTGCTTTATGATATCTAACTTCAAATAGACGGCTATTGAGCCGAACTTACAAATAATTGAGCCAACTTTATCCTTAATCCAGCCAATCTTGACTAGAATCAAGCCGATCTCCACCTGATTCCGGCCAATTCAACTCATAAATCGGCTAATTCTCAACCATTTAGTAAACCCGATTAAAAACAAAGTAAAACTTACCAGTTTACTAACTTGCTTAAGGGGAATAAGAAAGCGAATTTTTATAGGAAAGAGGTAAAACAGTAATGGAGAATGTGGTGGTAAGTTTTTTTAAGGTGGAGAGTGAAGCCTACCAGGCTTTATCTGAGCTAAAAAGAAGTCATGTACTCGAAAAAGATTTTGTCCTCTCACAAGCAGTTTTACTAAAGAAAGTTGATGGGGAAATTATTGTAAAAGACGGCTTCAATACTGGCAGTCAAACAAGTGATGATACCCTGTTAGGCGGACTTATTGGAGGGGTTCTCGGATTACTCGGCGGCCCAATTGGCATTCTATTGGGTATGGGCATAGGTGCGGGCTTTGGTTCCTTAATAGATTTAAATGATGCTAAGGCTGAGGATGGTTTGCTATATACTGTCTCTACAAGAATGAAAGAAGGAGATATAGCAGTGATAGCAGTTATACAAGAAGAAGAGGAATCCTCCTATAATAAAATAATCAATCCATATGATACAGTTATTGTCAGATACCGCGCGAGTACTATTCAGGATGAATTAGATCATGCCCGTCGAGTACAGAAAGAATTAGAACACGAAGCAAAGCTAAAAATGAAAGAAAAGCGTTCAAAAGAGCGACGTGAAAAAATCGAACAATATAGCACTAAATTTAAAGAGGAATTCAATCAAATTAGAGAAAGGCTCATTGTAAAATAAAAAGAATGCGATCCATTGGCTTTTTTGTAAACCTCGATTTGAATGGTTCGGTCGTCTAAATTTACATAAACAAAAAAAGATTGCTGTTGCAGCAATCTTTTTTTATTGGATGTATCACTCCATAATTAGGGGGAGCTGACTATCATCTCTAAACGCCTATAAGAATAGGTCACAAAGACGTTGCCACACAATGTGGCGTCCTTTAGTCTTTGTTCCTTAGTACAGTCGTCTCAGCCTTTCGGCAGATCTAGCTTCTAGGCCTAGGAGTTCGGGACATAAGCATAGCCACTACGGGGAAAATCTCCCCTTCGTGCTTCTGTTTATGCTCCCCACTCCTGAACAAGGCCCTTCAGCTTTTCGGTGGATCCAGCTTCCGTGGCTAAAAGCTCGGGATATAAGCATAACCTCTGCGGGGGAAACCGTCCCCTCCGAGCCTCTGTCTTATGCTCCTCGCTTTTGACCAAAGCATTTCATCTTTTCGTCAGATCTAGCTTCTACTCCTAGTCCCTCGAGTCATAAGGATAGTCACTGCGGGAGAATAACACTCCCTACGTGACTCTCTCTTATGCTTTTCGGGCCTGAACAGTCGTCTCAGCTTTTCTTGTTACCCTCTCAATTGTGCTCCTCCTTTTTCTTCTACTGCTGAGAGGACTTTGTTGTGGGCTTTGGTTACTTCTTCGTCAGTTAGGGTTTTTTCTGGATGGAAGTATTTTAGGGAGAATGCTAATGATTTTTTGCCTTCTTCCATTCTCTCTCCTTCGTATAAGTCGAATAAGTGTACTTCTTTTAATAGTTTTCCGCCGGCTTCTTTGATGATCGTACTGATTTCTCCTGCTACCGCTTCGGAATTCACGACTAACGCAATATCACGTGTTATAGATGGGAATCTTGGAATAGCGGTATATTGAATTGGTTCTTGTTCTACAGTTAATAGTTTTAAAAGAGACAATTCAAATACATAGGTTTCTTTTAGGGCTTCTTTCTTTTCAACTTGCGGATGAACTTGACCTACGAAACCAATTAATTCTCCATCTAAGAACAATTCAGCTGTGCGTCCTGGATGCATACCTTCAAC
>JAZUQD010000328.1:0-9377 GCA_045605505.1 Pradoshia sp. | reverse complement strand
CTGCCTAATGATCACTCACTATCAACGCTTATTGAACTATATTACTCCTGATTATGTTCACGTTATGATGCAAGGTAAAATCGTGAAATCCGGCGGTGCAGAACTAGCGCAACGTTTGGAAGCAGAAGGATATGACTGGATTAAAAAAGAACTAGGTATTGAAGACGAAACAGTAGAAATTGAAGCATAAGCTATAGGAGGATCGTTATGACAATCGAAACTACATTACTCGAAAAAGACGTTGTATCTTCTTTTTCAAAAGGACATAGTGAGCCTGCCTGGCTTGAAAGCTTCCGTTTAGACGCCCTTTCAGCCTCTGTTGAGCTCCCTATGCCGAAACCTGATAAAACGAAGATTGATAAATGGAATCTAGAGGATATGAAAGTGAACTCCGTTACAAGTGAGACATTTGCTTCTATTGATGAGCTTGCTGATGACGTGAAAAAACTAATCAATCCTAATGAGAATAGAAGTTTATATATACAACGAAATCATACAGCTGCGTATTTAACATTATCACAGGAGCTTCGTGATAAAGGGGTTATTTTCACTGACATAAGGACGGCTGCTAAAGACCATCCTGAACTTTTGCAAAAATACTTCATGACTACGAGCGTACCTGTAAAAACAAATAAACTGACAGCTTTGCATGCAGCACTTTTTAATGGAGGAGCTTTTCTCTATATTCCACGCAATGTGGTAGTAGAAGAACCAATCCAAGCTATATTCATGATTGATAATGCAGATACAGAACTATATAATCACGTGCTTGTTGTTGCAGAAGACAGCAGCTCCGTCACATACGTTGAAAACTATATTTCATTGGCTGACGGGAAAGAAACGATTGGAAATATTATTTCTGAGGTAGTAGTCGGAAACAACGCAATTGTTAAATATGGCGCAGTTGACACATTATCCAAAAACATGAGAACCTATGTAAACCGTAATGCCTATGTAGGAAATGATGGAAGAGTGGAATGGGCATTGGGCTTAATGAACGATGGCAACACGATTTCTGAAAATATTACAAACCTACATGGTAATGGTGCTTATGGTGATACTAAAACCGTAGTTGTTGGTACCGGTAAACAAACCCAAAACTTCACAACGAAAGTGGTTCATTTTGGTAAAAACTCAAATGGATATATCCTGAAACATGGTGTTATGAAGGATGAAGCATCTTCTATTTTCAATGGCATCGGTAAAATTGAACATGGTGCAACTAAATCTGACGCCGTACAAGAATCCAGAGTATTAATGCTTAGTCCAAAAGCACGTGGGGATGCAAATCCTATTCTGTTAATTGATGAAGATGATGTAACAGCAGGTCACGCCGCTTCTGTTGGCCGTGTAGATCCTACTCAACTTTATTATCTAATGAGCAGAGGGATCAGTAAGTCTGATGCAGAACGTTTAATTATCCATGGGTTCCTTGCCCCTGTAGTTAATCAATTACCTGTAGAGGCTGTTAAGAAGCAGTTGACAGAGGTAATTGAAAGGAAAGTTAAATAATGATTCCAACTACTATTAAGGAACTTTTCCCAATTTTAAATGAGAAAGTCAATGGTCATTCATTGGTATATCTGGACAGTGCAGCAACATCACAGAAACCAGCATCCGTTATTCAGACTATTGATGAGTATTATAAACGGTATAACTCAAACGTACACCGTGGTGTTCACACGCTTGGAACACTGGCTACGGATGCTTATGAGGGAGCTCGTGAAAAGGTAAGAAAGTTCATTAATGCCAAATCCATCGAAGAAGTTGTCTTTACAAGAGGGACCACGACTTCTATTAATACTATTGCAGCTAGCTATGGAAGATCAAACCTTCAAGCTGGAGATGAAATTGTAATCAGTATGATGGAGCATCACAGTAATATCATTCCGTGGCAGCAGGTAGCTAAAGCTACTGGTGCCACTCTAAAATATATCCCGCTTGAGGAAGACGGTACAATATCGATTGATACAGTTAGAGAAGTAATCACTTCAAAAACTAAAATCGTGTCAGTTATGCATGTATCGAATGTACTCGGTGTGATTAATCCAGTTAAAGAAATCGGCCAAATTGCACATGAACATGGCGCGGTAATGGTAGTAGATGGTGCGCAAAGTACACCGCATCTCAAAGTAGATGTTCAGGAACTTGATTGTGATTTCTTCGCCTTTTCAGCTCATAAAATGTGTGGGCCAACAGGCATTGGTGTCATGTATGGGAAAAAGGAATATCTTGAGAAAATGGAACCAATTGAATTTGGTGGAGAGATGATTGATTTTGTAGGATTGCAAGATTCTACATGGAAAGAGCTTCCTTGGAAGTTTGAAGGTGGTACACCGATTATTGCGGGTGCCATTGGACTGGGAGCAGCAATCGATTTCCTAAGTGAAATTGGTCTTGATCATATTGAAGCGCATGAGCATAAGCTTGCTGCTTATGCAATTGATAAATTATCAGATATTGATGGGCTGAAAATCTATGGCCCTAAAGATCCAAAATCAAGAGCTGGGGTAGTTACATTCAATCTTGAGGATGTTCATCCGCATGATGTGGCTACCGTTCTCGATGCTGATGGAATTGCAATCAGAGCAGGGCACCATTGTGCACAGCCTCTTATGAAATGGTTAAACGCTTCGTCAACGGCGAGAGCTAGTTTCTATCTATATAACACGGAACAGGATATCGACCGTTTGGCAGAAGGACTCGTTAAAACAAAGGAGTATTTCAGTAATGGCTTCTAATAATTTAGATACCCTTTACAGGCAAGTGATCATGGATCACTATAAAAATCCACGGAACAAAGGAAGCCTGGAAGACGGCAGCCTTGTAATTGATATGAATAATCCGACATGTGGAGATCGAATCCATCTTACTTTAAAAGTAGTTGACGGAATGGTGCAGGATGCGAAATTCGATGGAGAAGGTTGTTCCATCTCTATGTCATCTGCTTCCATGATGACTCAAATCATCAAGGGAAAAAGCATTGAGAATGCATTAAAACTTGCAGGCATTTTTTCCAATATGATGCAAGGTAAGGAATACGACGAAGGTGATTTGGACCTTGGTGATATAGAAGCCCTTCAGGGTGTATGTAAGTTTCCAGCACGCATAAAATGTGCGACGCTTGCCTGGAAAGCGATGGAAAAAGGGCTTAACGAAAAATAAAATGACAAGGCATGAGCTGGATATAGGAATCAGCTCATGCCAGAAAGAATGGAGGAAGCGATCGATGGCTAAAAAAATGCCTGATATCGGTGATTATAAATACGGCTTTCATGATAAGGACGTTTCCATCTTTCGTTCTAAACGCGGATTAACTAGTGAGATAGTTGAAGAAATCTCTCGCATGAAGAACGAACCACAATGGATGTTGGACTTCCGCTTGAAGTCTCTTGAACTTTTCTATAAAATGCCAATGCCACAATGGGGCGGCAATCTTTCAGGATTAAACTTTGATGAAATTACGTATTATGTAAAACCATCCGAGAAATCCGAAAAATCATGGGATGAAGTACCTGAAGAAATTAAACGTACGTTTGATAAGCTTGGTATCCCTGAAGCTGAGCAAAAATATCTTGCTGGTGTTTCCGCTCAGTATGAATCTGAAGTTGTGTACCATAACATGAAAGAAGATTTGGAAGAAATGGGAATCGTCTTCAAGGATACAGATTCCGCTTTACGCGAAAATGAAGATATTTTCCGTGAACACTTTGCAAAAGTAATTCCACCATCTGATAATAAATTTGCTGCATTAAACTCTGCAGTATGGTCCGGCGGATCATTTATCTATGTACCACCAGGTATTAAAGTGGATACGCCATTGCAAGCATACTTCCGTATTAACTCTGAGAACATGGGTCAATTTGAGCGTACTTTAATCATCGTTGATAAAGATGCGTCTGTACATTATGTAGAAGGATGTACAGCTCCTGTTTACACAACTAATTCACTTCACAGTGCAGTTGTTGAGATCATTGTTAAGGAAAATGCTTACTGCCGTTATACAACGATCCAAAACTGGGCGAACAATGTGTATAACCTTGTTACGAAACGTACAGTGGTTGATGCAAATGGTACAATGGAATGGGTTGATGGTAATATCGGTTCCAAATTGACAATGAAATATCCGGCTTGTATTTTACGCGGAGAAGGCGCTCGTGGAATGACTCTTTCCATCGCGATTGCCGGTAAAGGTCAGCATCAGGATGCCGGTGCAAAAATGATGCATTTAGCTCCAAATACTTCATCCACTATTGTTTCTAAATCGATTTCCAAGCATGGTGGTAAAGTATCTTACCGTGGTATTGTCCACTTTGGTAAAAAGGCTGATGGAGCACGTTCCAATATCGAGTGTGATACGCTTATTATGGATAATGAATCGACTTCCGATACTATTCCATACAATGAAATCCACAATGATAATATTTCTCTTGAACATGAAGCGAAAGTTTCCAAAGTATCTGAAGAGCAGCTCTTCTATCTAATGAGCCGCGGTATTTCAGAACAAGAAGCAACAGAAATGATCGTTATGGGATTCATTGAGCCATTCACGAAAGAATTGCCAATGGAATACGCTGTTGAAATGAACAGATTAATTAAATTTGAGATGGAAGGTTCTATCGGTTAATACTGATACAACAAAATCTCACATATAGGAAAGAATCCGAATCCGAATTTAAATTCGGATTCTTTTTTTTAAGAAAAGCAAAGAAGTTAGAATTAATTATAAGGATCCTTCTGCTATACTTGGATAACAACAGAGTTTTTTAGTAGAATTTAGTAAGCTTGATGCTAAATGGGGGATGGAAATGGATTTTTTTAATAGAATACAAAATACTATCAATATTGACTGGTCTCAACTTAAAAGTTATGGCTTATCTATTCTTTATACAGTTATAATCACGTATGCATTAATCTATTTGGTTAGGTTTATTCTGCACAAATTTTTTAAACATACCCATTTTCTTAGTGAGAAAAAGGAACAAACAATTGAATCTGTCGTACGAAACACGTCTACTTATTTAGCCTTTTTTATTATTATTCTCGCTATGATTAAACCATTTGTAGATATTAAAAATATACTTGTGGCTGGTGGAGTATTAGGAATAGTAGTGGGGCTTGGGGCCCAAAAGATTATGACTGATCTTTTAGCCGGGTTTTTCATGATATTTGAAAAACAATTTCAGCGTGGGGATTTTGTCCATGTGAATGGGGAGATAGACGGTGGAACGGTCGAGGAAATGGGATTTAGAGTGGTGAAAATCCGCTTAGTGAATGGAAAGCTAATGACTGTACCCAATGGTGAAATCCGCAAGGTTGAGAATGGAAATGTTGAAAAAAGAAGGATTTTTGAGAGTGTAATTGTTAGTTTCAAAGAGAACCCTGCTAAAATAGAAGAGTTACTTGCTGAGGCCTGTGTTGAGCTTAACGAAAAGTATTTCTATTATCTCAAAACGGATATAAACAATGAATATCTTGAACCCTATCAAGTCCATGGATTATCTTCTTTAGATAGCAGCCCCTTTGGCTATCGATTCTCCGTTAAGGCTACTGTGGATGATGAACATTATTTAGACGCAGCCTTATTAGTAAAGAAAGTCATGGCTCAAAAAATGTATGATAATCAGATTTGTTTAGCGTCACAACAATTTTCTATACAAGATAGACAAAAAGAATATACAGAACAATAGGAAATGCCGTCATCATATGGTGACGGCATTTCTTATAATTCTTGCTTTCTTTTTAACCCTAGTTTCTAAAATTTATAAAGAGAATGGACCGATTGATCCTTTTTTGCATCCTTTATTTTTTCTTCGCAAGCCATGCAGCTACCTTATCTGCCTCTTCCCCCTGAATTAACTCCGATGGCATTCCATTCCCGCCATTATTGATGATTTCCAGGATTTCTTCTTTGCTCATTTTACTTCCTATATCTTCTAACTTTGGACCGGCAGATCCTTCTAACGCATTACCATGACAGGAAGCGCAATTATTAGCATATATTTTTTCTTCTTCCGTTTGAGGCTTTTGAGATTCTTCATTGTCGGAAGAGCAGGCAGTTAATGAGAAAAACAAGCCTGCTAGTATGAGTGCTTTTTTGTACATCAGATTCGTTCTCCTTTCCAATCTATATAAGAATTACTTTACTTAAGATTCTTTTATTGTCCACTATAAACACTTGATTAATAGTCGTACTCTGTTGCTTCAAGAAAGAGAGGAAACCGAATAGTAAAGTCCTAGGATAAAGGACTCAATTTTAAAAATCAGCTGTAAAAGATAGACATCTGCTTACAATGAGAATATACTAAGTATGTGAAATGTTTCGCAAATATTTCGAGATATAGGTTAAGGTGTTCACAATTTATTTACAGATTATTTTTGAATAATCTGATAGTATTTAGTTGTTAGATAGTACGCCAAAATTTTTTCGCTAATAGGGACACTATTTATCCCTGTGGGACTATTAGTGACCAGCAAATGGTTTTCTACAAGGAGGAAATAAAAATGGGTATTAAAGAAGAACAAATAGAAGAAGTCCTTGCCGTGTCTGAGATGATTGAAGCGTTAATTGAAAATGGAAAATCTGCCCTTCGAACATTTGAAACCTTTGATCAGGAAAAAGTCGATCATATTGTTCATCAAATGGCGATTGCCGGTCTTGACCAACATATGCTTTTAGCTAAAATGGCAGTGGAAGAGACTGGAAGAGGGATTTATGAAGATAAATGTACGAAAAATATATTTGCAACTGAATATATTTGGCATAGTATTAAATATGATAAAACCGTTGGTGTTATATATGAAGATGAACAAGCAGGTGTACTGGACATTGCAGAGCCTGTTGGGATTGTTGCCGGGGTTACGCCTGTTACGAATCCAACTTCCACTACTATGTTTAAAGCCCTAATATCGATTAAAACACGTAATCCTATCATATTTGCTTTCCACCCATCCGCACAGCAAAGCTCGAAGATGGCAGCACAAATCCTACATGATGCGGCTGTGGCTGCCGGCGCACCTAAAGGATGCATCCAATGGATTGAATATCCATCAATTGAAGCAACCAAGCAATTGATGAATCATAAAGATATTGCGTTAGTACTGGCTACAGGTGGAGCAGGAATGGTTAAATCAGCTTATTCCACAGGTAAACCGGCACTAGGTGTTGGTCCTGGTAACGTACCATGCTATATCGAAAAATCAGCTAAGTTAAAACGTGCAGTCAATGATGTCATTTTATCCAAATCGTTTGATAATGGGATGATCTGTGCATCTGAGCAAGCGATTATTGTCGATGATGAAATTTATGAAGAGGTTAAACAAGAGTTTATTAAAAATAACTGCTATTTTGTAAATGGCAAAGAATTGAAGAAGCTTGAAGGTCTTGTTATTAATGAAAGTACTTGCGCTGTTAACGCCAATATTGTTGGTAAATCTGCTACTGATATAGCTGAAATGGCTGGAATTAAAGTACCGGAGCATACAAAAATCTTAATTGCCGAAATTGAGGGTGCTGGTCCAGAATATCCTTTATCTCGTGAAAAATTAAGCCCGGTATTGGCTTGTATCCGCGTGAAATCTACAGAAGAGGGATTCAGTGCATGTATGGATATGCTGAACCTTGGCGGACTTGGACATTCAGCCGTTATTCATAGCACAGATGAGCAGATCCAACGGGAATATGGCTTGAAAATGAAGGCTTGCCGTATCATTGTCAATGCTCCATCTGCTCAAGGGGGAATTGGTGATATCTATAATGCCTTCATCCCATCTTTAACACTGGGCTGTGGCTCTTATGGAAATAACTCAGTTTCTGAGAACGTATCAGCTACTCACCTAATTAACGTGAAGAAGATGACACAACGACGTAATAATATGCAATGGTTCAAATTGCCGCCTAAAATTTACTTTGAAAAATATTCAACTCAGTATTTAGCAAAAATGAGGAAAATCAAACGTGCTTTTATAGTAACGGATCCTGGTATGGTAAATCTCGGTTATGTGGATATTGTCAAAGAATATCTATGGAAAAATAAAGGGATTGAAGCCATTGAAATGTTTGCGGATGTAGAACCGGATCCTTCTGATGAAACAGTTTTCAAGGGAGCTAAATTAATGCACAGTTTTGAACCCGACGTGATTGTTGCTTTAGGTGGAGGCTCAGCGCTCGATGCAGCTAAAGGCATGTGGTTATTTTATGAACAACCGGAAACGACATTCTTTAACATTAAACAAAAATTCATTGATATCAGGAAACGTACGTTTAAATATCCTGACTTAGGTGAAAAGGCCCGATTTGTTGCCATTCCGACAACATCTGGTACTGGCTCTGAAGTAACGCCATTCGCCGTTATTACAGATAAAGAAACCAATGTGAAATATCCATTGGCTGACTACGCCCTAACACCGGATGTAGCTATTCTGGATTCCCAGTTTGTGATGACTGTTCCAAAAAATATCACTGCAGATACGGGGATGGACGTGTTAACACATGCAATTGAAGCGTATGTATCCGTTATGGCAAATGATTATACAGATGGATTAGCTTTAAAAGCAATTGAACTTGTCTTTAAAAACCTAAAAACAGCATACTATGATGGAGCCAATGAAGAGGCCCGCGAGAAAATGCATAATGCGTCCTGTATGGCAGGGATGGCTTTCTCCAATGCGTTCCTTGGAATCAATCATAGCCTGGCCCATAAGATTGGAGCTGAATTCCATATTCCACATGGCCGCTCCAACGCGATTCTTATGCCGCATGTTATCCGATATAATGCGATACGCCCAAGAAAACATGCGCTCTTCCCTAAATATGAATACTATTGTGCGGATGAGCGATATGCGCAAATTTCAAGAATGCTTGGACTTCCTGCAGGCACAACAGAAGAAGGCGTTCAATCCTTAATCCAAGCTGTCACCGAGCTTGGTAAATCATTAGAAATCGATATGAGCATTAAAGGACAAGGAATCACAGAAGAACGTTTTGAAGAACAAGTAAAAATCTTGGCAGAACGTGCATTTGAAGATCAATGTACAACAGCTAACCCAAAATTACCGCTAATCAGTGAACTTGAAGGAATTTTAAGAGAAGCCTATACAGGTATTTAAACGTTTAAAAAGACAGCACTTGGTGCTGTCTTTTTTTGTACAATAGTGTTTATCAACGAAGGAGCTCCATTATCCAAGTATCTATATTCTTATGCTATGATATGACGTAGGAGGGATCCTTTATGATTTATATTGGAGTAACCGGATGGGGTGACCATGATACCCTATATCCTGCAACTATAAAAGCTAAAGATAAACTGGCTGAGTATAGCAGCCATTTTCCCGTAGTGGAAGTTGATGCATCCTTTTATGCGGTTCAACCGATTAGA
>JAZUQD010000327.1:0-1712 GCA_045605505.1 Pradoshia sp. | reverse complement strand
TAATGGAGCAAGTAACTCTAATGCTTGTGCTAATGATTACTTCTAAAGGAATAGCCGGTGTACCGGGAGTTTCCTTCGTCGTCTTATTAGCTACCCTCGGCACAGTTGGTATCCCAGTTGAAGGGTTAGCCTTTATCGCCGGTATCGACCGTATCCTCGATATGGGCAGAACCGTCGTAAATGTATTGGGCAATGCTCTTGCATCGATTGTAATCGCCAAATCAGAAAAAGCATTTAACCCTCCTGTTGAACAACAACAACAGGAAGCCATTTAATAGATTAAGTTTAAACAGCCTGGATGCATAGACACGTCCAGGCTGTTTTTGATTTTATAAACTGATTGTTTATTGGACACTAGTCTAGTGAACGCAAACTCTCTAATTATCACTTTATAATAGTAGAAACTAAATAAAACCGAGGACAATCATCATCCTCGGTCTTTTCCAAATTGTATTCGATGCAAGTTTGCAAATATCCCATCTTGGTTCAGTAATTCTTCATAAGATCCATCCTCTGCAATACCCTCTTCGGTAACAACAATTAGGCGGTCTGCATTACGAATGGTTGCCAAACGATGAGCAATGACTAACGTAGTACGGTTCGCAGCCAGTTCGTTTAACGATTGCTGAATGATCCTTTCCGTTTCCGTATCTAAGGCAGATGTGGCCTCATCTAAAATGAGGATTGGCGGATTTTTCAAAAACATACGTGCGATTGCAAGTCTTTGTTTCTGCCCTCCGGATAGCTTAAGTCCCCGCTCGCCAATCTGTGTATTGTATCCATCTGGCAGCTGTTCAATCATTTTTTCCAGATGAGCTTTTCGAGCCGCTTCTTTAATTTCCTCTAATGAAGCATCAAGCTTACCATAAGCAATATTCTCACGTATGGTCCCTGTAAATAAAAAGACATCCTGTTGCACAATCCCAATATGTTTACGAAGTGAGTCGGTTGTCATCTCTCGAATGTCTATTCCATCTATTTCAATGGAACCAGCGTCCACATCATAAAAGCGTGGAATGAGTGAACATATCGTGGTTTTTCCGGCTCCAGATGGACCAACAAATGCGGTTGTCTCCCCTGCCTTTAGATGGAGAGTAACATCCTGTAAAACCGGCTTCGATTCATCATAGCTAAAATCAACATGATTAAAGGTGATATTACCTTTTAAGCCAGTTACCGCTATTGCATTATCTTTATCCTGTATATCCGTTTCCTGTTCAATAAGCTCACGAAAACGTTTAAAGCCTGCCATTCCTTTTGGATAAAGCTCAAGCAATGCACTGATCTTATCAATTGGTTTAATTAAAACATTTGTATATAAAACAAAACTAACCAGTTCCCCATATGACAATGTGCCATTGAAGCTGAGCCAGGCTCCTACAATCAGAACCAACAAGGTCAGAATTCTTGTCATCATAAATATAGAAGAATGTGTCCACGACATCACCTTGTATGCCATAAGTTTAGCTGATCGAAATAAACCATTATTTAGCTCAAAACGATCCATTTCATACGCTTCATTTGTAAAGGATTGAACAACTCGTACCCCAGCTACACTGTCTTCCACTCGGGCATTAACATCAGCAATACGGCTGTACATGTTTTTCCATGCTATATTCATCTTCATATTACTGAAGGTCACCAGCCATATCAAAAATGGAATCATAATAACCGCCACGATGGCTAAGGTAGGATTTATATTAAACATGATG
>JAZUQD010000326.1:0-7709 GCA_045605505.1 Pradoshia sp. | reverse complement strand
GTTAATGTTGGATGCGGAAGCATCACAGTTAACTATGACGGTAAAAATAAATTCTTGACTACAATTGAAGATGGGGCATTTATCGGCTGCAACTCTAACCTGGTAGCTCCGGTAACTGTAGGCAAGGGAGCATACGTTGCCGCTGGTTCAACAATTACGAAAGATGTGCCTGGTGAAGCATTATCAGTTGCTCGTGCACGCCAGGTTAACAAAGAAAATTATGTAGGCAAGTTAAATCTTAAAAAATAGTCTTGGAGGCCCATAATGTCAAATCGATATTTAGATCCTAATTTAAAGGTTTTTTCTCTTAATTCCAATCCTGAATTAGCAGAAGAAATTGCAAAAGAGATTGGTGTTGAATTAGGAAAATGCACAGTGTCACAATTTAGCGATGGTGAAGTCCAAATTAATATTGAAGAAAGTATCCGCGGATGCGATGTTTATGTGATTCAATCTACTAGCCAACCTGTTAATGAGCATTTAATGGAATTGCTTATTATGATTGATGCGTTGAAAAGAGCGTCTGCTAAGACCATTAATATCGTAATGCCTTATTATGGCTATGCGCGTCAAGATAGAAAAGCCAGAGCTCGTGAGCCTATTACAGCTAAGCTTGTGGCTAATCTATTGGAAACAGCAGGAGCATCCCGTGTCATTACACTTGATCTTCATGCTCCGCAAATTCAAGGATTCTTTGACATTCTGATTGACCACTTAATGGGTGTGCCAATTCTTGCGGATTATTTTCAACAAAAGAATCTGGAAGATATCGTAATTGTATCTCCAGACCATGGCGGAGTAACTAGAGCCCGTAAAATGGCTGACCGCCTGAAAGCACCTATTGCTATTATTGATAAACGCCGTCCAAGACCAAATGTTGCTGAAGTAATGAATATTGTTGGCAATATTGAAGGGAAAACCGCAATTTTAATTGATGATATTATTGATACTGCGGGTACGATTACATTAGCTGCCAATGCGTTAATTGAAAATGGAGCAAAAGAAGTATATGCCTGCTGTACACATCCAGTACTATCAGGTCCGGCAATTGAAAGAATTCAAAACTCCAGAATTAAAGAATTGGCTGTTACAAATACAATCGCCCTACCGGAAGAGAAGCGAATTGATAAGATTGTAAATCTATCAGTAGCGTCATTAATTGGAGAAGCGATTATTCGTGTACACGAAGAACAATCAGTAAGTACTTTATTTGATTAATAAAAGCTAAAAAGTCTGCCTATATATGGGCAGACTTTTTTGTTTTCGTACTTTTATTGAGTGCATGATAGGTAGGAAACGAGAGGATTTATCTGTTGCTTCCAAAGAGTGAAGTGTTTTGAATGAGTACGAATAGGGAATAGATGAGAATATGGCATTTAAATTCGATTAGGATGGTGAAGCAAAATGGCAACAACTTTAACAGTAAGTGAAAGATCAGATTTGAGACACTCATCTTTAAGAAAAATAAGATCGGAAGGTAATTTCCCTGCAGTAGTATATGGCAATCAAAAAGATGCGATGACCATATTTGTAGATGAAGGAACTTTTCTAAAAGTAATTAAGGAAAGTGGCCGAAATGGCGTGCTATCTTTAGATATTAATGGCAAGAAGGAGAATGTTATTCTGACAGAGTACCAACAAGATCCTTTAAAAGGTAATGTTATACATGCCGACTTTCTAATTGTGAATATGTCAAAAGAAGTTGATGTAGACGTTCGCATTGATCTTGTTGGACAAGCTGCTGGTGTAAAATCCGGAGGTGTACTGCAGCAATCTCTGCACACTGTTACCGTATCAGCAAAACCGGATCAAATTCCAGGTTCCATTGAATATGACGTGTCTAATTTACAAGTCGGTGACTCCATTATAATCGCTGATTTGAATTTGGATGACTCTTATACCGTTACACAAGAAGAAGATGAAGTGATAGCTTCTATTCTTCCACCTGCTACTGAAGTGGAAGCTGATTCTGAAGAGGGCGTAAGCACTGAAACTGATTCTAATCAGGAATCTTGATAGCAACGAATCGTATATGAAAACTAAAAGGTTGTTGAGATGTAAAGAATCTCGACAACCTTTTTTATGAGGTTTTAAAAGATAACGGGTATGCTAAAAAAATCACATGTTTTTTGTTGTCCTTATTTTCCTTTAAGGAGGAAACAGTATAAAATGTTAAGAGGAACTAATATAGCTTGATAATCACAAGGATGTGTAAACGTATGAAATTGATTGTCGGTCTTGGAAACCCGGGATCACAGTATGAGCGAACACGCCATAATATCGGTTTTTTGATTATCGATTCTTTGGCAGAACGCTGGAATATTAAAATGAATCAAAGCAAATATAACGGTTTATATGGGACAGGTACTGTTAATGGGGAAAAGGTGGTTTTATTAAAGCCATTGACATATATGAACCTATCGGGTGAAGCCATTGCCCCATTAGCCCGTTTTTATAAAGTAAGCATGGAGGATATCGCTATCATCTATGATGATTTAGACCTTCCTAAGGGTAAAGTTCGTCTCAGACAAAAAGGAAGTGCTGGTGGACATAATGGAATGAAGTCAACGATCCAGCATTTAGGTGGGGATGGATTTAATCGGATAAGAGTTGGAATTGGCAGACCTGAAGGGAGAATTCCTGTGCCCGATTATGTTTTGACCAATTTTAAAGAGGATGAGTGGGAAGTCATGAAGGAAGCCATTGATAAATCTTTAAAAGCATGTGACAAATGGCTTAATGAGCCATTTTTAAAGGTAATGAATTCATTTAATGGACAATAATCATATCGCCTCAGTATGTTGAATAAACAATAATAAAAAGGTGCATAATAACAGTAAATAATAAGCGGAGGTTTGTTGATATGACGCTACATTATTGCTGCAGGCACTGTGGACATATATTAGGTGAGATTAGTGAACAGCAGGATGCAATATATCAATCGGTTTATGATTTCCTTTCAACCGAGGAAAGAAAAGAGATTATTGGCTATGGTGAGGATGGAACCATTCACATTCGATCAATATGCGAAAGCTGCCAAGATACGCTGGATCAATACCCAGACTATCATTTGCTTGAGCACTTAATACAATAATACAGTGGACTGCTTTGGATTAATGAACTCCAAGGCGTTTTTCTGTTTAGTATTTTCATGATTAGACCATCTATAAATATATAAATTAGGTAGAAGGTTGAAGGGAGGACGGATTATATGAAAAGACTGCAGCAATTACTTGCAGATAATAAAGATATACGATCAATTACGGACGGATTACAGGAAGGTCTGAGGGAACAATTATTAGCCGGCTTATCTGGTTCTTCGCGGTCTCTCTTTTTGGCAGCACTATATGAACAGACAAAACGGCCACAATTAATTGTTGTACCGAATCTTTTGCATGCCCAAAAGGTATATGAAGACCTTACGTCCATTTTAAATAAAAATGAAGTGTTTCTTTTTCCGGCAAATGAACTCATTGCCGCTGAATTAAGTATTTCCAGCCCTGAGCTGCGTTCCCAAAGAATTGAAACGCTTAATTATCTTTCGACTCAGTCTGGTGAGGGAATTATCATTGCCCCTATATCTGGCATTAAAAAAGTCCTGCCACCACGGTCTGTTTGGAAAGAGGCCCAAATTGAATTGAATGTAGGTGATGACCTGGATGTTGCTGGAGTATTGGAGCGTTTGGTTTCTATCGGATATTCCAGAACGGATATGGTGTCTACACCAGGTGAGTTTTCTCAGAGAGGTGGAATCCTGGATATCTATCCTCTAACAGAAGAAAATCCTTACCGAATTGAGTTGTTTGACACAGAGATTGACTCCATTCGTATATTTTCTGCTGATGACCAAAGATCGTTAGAGAAGGCAAAGAGGGCCATCATCAGTCCGGTTAGCGAAATTATTCTGAATAAAACTAATGTATCCCAAATAGCAGAACGCTTAGAAATAGGATTAAGCAAATCGCTGAAGAAGATTAAAAATGAGCAGGCTCAGGAGCAAATGGTTCAACAAATCGAGCATGACATAGAAATGCTCAGGAGTGGAAATACGTTTGACCATATTACGCAGTATATGTCGCTTGCCTATGATAAACAGGCTAGTTTGCTAGATTATATTTCAGAGCAAAGTATCGTCATTTATGACGAGATCAGCAGAATTCAAGAAATGGGAGAACAACTGGATAAGGAAGAAGCGGAATATTATACGACGCTTCTTGGTGAGGGAAAGATTATACATGATATTACTCTCTCTCATTCAGTCTCATCCCTTATGGGACAACATAGATATCCTCATATCTATTTATCATTGTTTTTAAGGCATGTTCCTCAGACCAGCCCTCAAAATATAGTAAATATCAGCTGTAAACAAATGCAGGATTTCCATGGGCAGATGAATGTGTTTAAAGCTGAAGTAGAACGTTGGAAAAAGGGGAAATATACTGTCGTCCTTATAGGTGCAGATGAGGAGCGAGTTAAGAGAATTGAGCGCATTTTAGAGGATTATGAAGTCGATAATAGCTTTGTGCACAACAAGGATGCGATCAGAATAGGCTCGCTTCAAATTATGGAGGGGCAGCTGCAGAGCGGATTTGAGCTGCCTATGCAAAAAATAGCTCTTATTACTGAAAAAGAATTGTTTAATAAGCGAACTAGAAAATCAGCCAGAAGACAGAAAATGTCCAATGCGGAGCGTATAAAAAATTATTCAGAATTAAAGCCTGGAGATTATGTTGTCCATGTAAATCATGGAATTGGTAAATTTATTGATATTGAAACATTGGAGATTAACGGAATACATAAAGATTATCTTCATATTCGATATCAGGGGACAGATAAGCTTTATGTTCCGGTAGACCAAATTGATCTGATTCAAAAGTACGTGGGTTCAGAAGGTAAAGAGCCCAAAATGTATAAGCTGGGCGGTAATGAATGGACACGGGTAAAAAGTAAAGTTCAATCTTCAGTTCAGGATATAGCAGATGATTTAATCAAATTATACGCGGAGAGAGAAACAGCGAAGGGCTATGCATTCATGCCGGACGGAGAAATGCAGAAAGATTTCGAAGCCTCTTTTCCATATAAAGAAACAGAAGATCAACTTAGATCTATTACCGAGATAAAAAAAGATATGGAACGTGAACGCCCAATGGATCGCTTGTTATGCGGGGATGTTGGTTACGGAAAAACAGAGGTTGCCATTCGAGCGGTATTTAAAGCTGTTGCAGATGGAAAACAAGTTGCTTTCTTAGTGCCAACGACTATTCTTGCGCAGCAGCATTATGAAACCATGCGTGAAAGATTTCAGGATTTCCCAATCAATATAGGGCTTTTAAGCAGATTCAGAACAAGGAAACAGCAAACTGAAACAATTAAAGGATTAAAGAACGGCACGGTTGATGTCGTCATAGGAACGCATAGAATATTATCAAAAGATATCATTTATCATGATCTTGGTTTGCTGGTTGTGGATGAGGAGCAACGATTTGGTGTAACGCATAAGGAAAAAATTAAACAACTGAAATCGAATATAGATGTCCTAACCCTGACTGCTACACCAATACCAAGAACCTTGCATATGTCCATGCTTGGCGTAAGAGATCTATCTGTGATTGAGACACCCCCAGAAAATCGTTTTCCTGTTCAGACATATGTGATGGAATATAATCCAATGCTTGCACGAGAGGCTATTGAACGGGAGATGGCAAGGGGCGGACAGGTATACTATCTGTATAATCGCGTAGAGGATATTGAAAGAAGGGCTGAAGAATTATCGATGCTTATCCCAGATGCTCGTATAGTAACGGCTCATGGGAAAATGACTGAGGGCGAGCTTGAATCGGTTATGTACAGCTTCCTTGAGGGAGAGGCGGATGTGTTGGTAAGTACTACCATAATTGAGACTGGAGTGGATATTCCTAACGTAAACACACTCATTGTCTATGATGCTGATCGAATGGGTCTATCCCAGTTATATCAACTACGGGGAAGGGTTGGAAGATCCAATCGAGTAGCCTATGCGTATTTTACGTATCGTCAGGATAAGGTACTGACAGAGGTTGCTGAAAGAAGATTACAGGCAATAAAGGAATTTACAGAGTTGGGTTCAGGCTTTAAAATAGCAATGAGGGATCTGACTATTCGAGGTGCAGGTAACCTTTTGGGTGCGGAACAGCATGGCTTTATCGATTCTGTTGGATTTGATCTTTATTCCCAAATGCTCAAAGAAGCAGTCCAGGAACGAAAAGGGGATATTAATAAAGAAGCCCATAATCTAATTGAAATTGATCTTAAAGTAGATGCGTATATTCCAGATTCTTATATTGCTGACGGCAATCAAAAAATCGAAATGTATAAACGTTTTAGGGGCATAACTACTTCTGAGGAATTGGATGAACTTCAGGAAGAGATGCTTGATCGATTTGGAGAATTCCCGCAGGAAGTAAACTACCTGTTTAAAGTGGCTGAAATTAAAGTACAAGCCATTAGAGCAGGAGTAGAATTAATTAAGCAGACAAAAGATGAAGTTACTATTATCACCTCAGAACAAACAAGTAAAGAAATTGATGGACATTTATTATTCAGATCTGCTTCAAAGTTTGGCCGTATGGTCGGACTAGGTATGGAGGCTAATCGCTTGAAAATGGTTCTTTATGTGAAGAAAGTTCCGGTTCAGGACTGGCTCAATGCTGCCTTTGAATTAGTTACTGAGTTGGAGCGTAACAAAAAGGTTAAAGAAAAGACTGAATAGTAAGAAGTGAACCATCCGCATTTTAAAAGCAATCAAGTGTATCAATGCCCCCCTTTTCTAGGTAATACATAAAGAAAAATTTTTCTTTATGTATAGAAGTTACCATTAGAAAAATACTAAGTGCAACATCGGCGGCATTTTCAAAAGGTAGCAGGACGTGTCGCAAAAATTCAACCCGATGAAAGAGAGGCAACATAGAATGAAAGCAACTGGTATTGTTCGTCGTATAGATGATCTAGGACGCGTTGTTATTCCAAAAGAAATTAGAAGAACATTAAGAATCCGTGAGGGAGATCCTTTGGAGATCTTCGTCGACAGAGACGGTGAAGTAATTTTAAAAAAATACTCACCTATTAGTGAACTTGGGGACTTCTCAAAAGAATATGCAGAAGCACTTTATGATAGCTTAGGAAATCCAGTATTAATCTGTGATCGTGATACATATATCGCAGTGGCAGGCAGCTCTAAAAAGGAATTCCTTAACAAAGCAATCAGTGATTCTGTAGAAAAAATTATGGAAGACCGTAACTCAGTTCTACATACTCAAAAGGGTTCTATTTCTCTTGTAGATGGCATTGATGAAGATGTAGCATCTTATACAGTGGCTCCAATCGTTGCGAATGGTGACCCAATTGGTGCCGTTGTGATTTTTGCAAAAGAAGCTACAGTTGGAGAAATTGAATTAAAAGCAATTGAAACAGCTGCCAGCTTCCTTGCGAAGCAAATGGAACAATAATATTTTATTGTTTAATGGGTTAATTGAAGCTCCGCTGGAGTTTTCAATTGCCCTTTTTTTATGTCCCTTGATAGTGATCTTATTTGATTGGTAGAAGGGTATTCATACGAAGGTAAAATAGCCATTCTATTTGCTTATGTTATAATATTTTGGAAATAGATAGAGAGGTGCTTGCTTCGATGAGCCGTGAGAATAATTCTTCACGCCAGATTTTAAAGGGCGCTG
>JAZUQD010000325.1:0-1538 GCA_045605505.1 Pradoshia sp. | reverse complement strand
CTATACACAAACAAAGGCAAATCCAAATGCACCTGGCTTGGCAACCGATGAAGACGGTCCAAATGCTAAACGCAGCTGGCAAAGTGTAAGCGGAGCATGGTCTCAAGCTCCGGAAGCTGAAGGGAACTATATGATTCGTGCAACTGTCAACTATGAATTACAAGTACCTTCCATCACTTCACCTAAAGATGGAGCATTTACGAATAAAAAATCTGTGACGGTTGAGGGTAAATCTTCTCCTGAAACAACCATTGATCTATTCAATGACGGAGAACAAATTGCTACTACTGAAACAAACACAAGCGGTGATTTCTCAGTTGCCGTAGAATTGAAAAATGGGGTAAATACACTGACGGCCAAAGCAAAAACGGATGTCGGTTCAACAGATCCATCTGCACCTGTTACGATTACCCTTGATCAGGATAAACCTGAGCTGGCTATTACTTCTCCAGCAGACGGTTCTAAAACAAATAAAGAAACCGTCACAGTTACAGGAACGATTGCTGATGCCAATCTGGATTGGGTTAAAGTAAATGGTCAAACTGCCACTGTAAACAATGGAAAATACAGCAAACGCATCCTTCTTGATGAAGGTATCAATGAAATTACTGTCCAAGCTAAGGACAAAGCAGGCAACAGTATTAAGAAAATCATCACTCTTGATGCCAAATATACTGTACCTGAACTATCCAACCTCCTCCCTGCTGAGGACAAAGTATTGGAAAGCGGTGATTCTGTCAAAATCGAATTTGATAGTGAACCAGGACTAGACGCTACCTTCTCAATCCTTGCTCCAGTCACAAACCTTGGCGTCTCAAATGCACTTGAGCTTCCAATGCGTGAGACATCAGAAGGACACTATGTCGGCTACTATACTGCTACTAAAAATGTCAAAGCAAATGGTGCAGCTGTTCAAGTAACTGCAGATGATGACTATGGCAATAAAACGATTGAAAGAGCGGAAGGATTATTATATATCAACGCTCCGCAATAAAATAATTGATGCACAAGTGCTGCTGAAGCACTTGTGCTTTTCCTTTATGAACAAAACAATCTTTAAATAAGACTTTTTACAAATCCAATACTTTTCTCACTATAACCCCTGTTTCTATAAAACTGATGGGCTGCCATTCTTTCAGGCCGATTTCCACTATTTAAGCTCACTCCCACAGCTCCCAGTTTTCTTGCCCAGTTTTCAGCACCCTCTATCAATGCTTTCCCTATCCCTTTATTGCGATAATTAGAATCTACTACAAGCGCTAGAATTCTGATATAAAAGCCGTCCATCTCATAATAATAACTTTTACTAAGCCCTATCATCCCAACAATTTCACTATTATAAGCTGCTACTAAAGTATGATAATCGGGATGCTGTTGAATAGTGTAAAATCTTGTTTTCATATTTTCCAGGGTAGAAGGGTAACCAAGATGAACCATCAGGTCTGTTAGAGCGCCTATATCACTTGTTATCGCTTCTCTAATTTCCATTTTTATCCCCATTTCATCAAAAGCTACCGTTATATCTTACGAACATATCT
>JAZUQD010000324.1:0-4303 GCA_045605505.1 Pradoshia sp. | reverse complement strand
CTACTTGTGATGCTAGACGACCTAAAGTTTGACCTTCGGCATCTACAACGTACCATTTACGTTCTACATCACTAGCTTTCGCCATATACGTCGTACGCATTGATTTACCCTCCTAAAAATAGTTCATTGTTTCATTTTTTTGAAATATAATGTGGCTCTATCTAAACACGAAATAGTTTCCGGGGCTATTCTCGTGGTTTTAACATACCAAAGCATATGATATACCGTTTTAATTCTAATGTCAAGAGAATGTTACACCTGGATTAGTTGTCATAACAAAATTGATTTTATTTATAATCAACTTTCCACAAATACAGCCCATGTCCAGGTGCAGTCCTTCCCGCTTTCGTGCGATCACAGGCAGCAAGAATTTCCTTCATGTCTTCAGGTTTTCGTTTACCAATTCCAACGTCCAATAAAGTACCTACCATAATTCGGACCATATTATACAAAAAGCCTTCACCAACAAATCGAATGACCATTTGCTGCTCCTCTATAAGGAAATCAATTGATTCTACTGTCCTTACTTTATCTTCCACTTCCGTTTTAGCTGAGCAAAAACTGGTAAAATCATGAGTGCCCTTTAAGTACGCTGCTGCCTTCTCCATTAAAGCCAAGTCGAGTTTATAGGGATAGTGATAGGCATAATCCCGTATAAATGGATCTCTTGTCTCTGCCAATGAAAGGATATACCTGTATTCCTTTCGAATCGTACGGAATCTGGCATGAAAATCAGGATTTACCTTCTCGATATCCACTATCGCAATATCGGCTGGCAGCATGGTCCCAAGTGCCTTTTTCCATCTTTCCGCCGGCAGATCCAGAGGGGAGTCAAAGTGGATTACTTGTCCTTTAGCATGAACACCGGCATCTGTACGCCCTGAAGCGGTCACCTTAACCTCTTCTCCCTTATGCATAGTACGTAGCACCTTTTCCAGTTCCAATTGAACTGTACGCTTGTCAGGCTGGATTTGGTAACCGGCAAAGTTTGTCCCATCATATGCAATTGTACATTTATAACGTATCATTCCATTTACTCTCCAATTTAGTTTCTAGTCAGGACCAGAGCGATTGTTAACACAATGAGAGAAAGGATCAAAAGAGTGTCACGAGATTCCCACTTAAGGGCACGATATTTCGTCCTGCCTTCTCCACCCCTGTATCCCCTTGCTTCCATAGCCGTAGCCAGCTCCTCTGCCCTTTTAAAGGAACCGACAAAGAGCGGAACAAGCAGCGGAACTACTGCACTCAGTCTCTCCTTCAATGGGCCTGATGAAAAATCGACACCTCTTGAAGTTTGTGCTTTCATAATCTTATCTGTCTCTTCCATTAAGGTTGGAATAAACCGTAGTGATATAGAGATCATTAAAGCGAGCTCATGGACAGGGAATTTGATTTTCTTTAATGGATTCAATAAATGCTCCATTCCATCTGTTATTTCAATAGGTGTTGTCGTAAGCGTCATAATGGAAGTGACTAATATTAACAGGGTAAAACGTAAGGATATAAAAATTCCCATTTTAATTCCCTCATCGTATATGTCAATACCAACGAACGAAAAGACAACCTCTCCCCTTTTTGTAAAGAACAGCTGAATAATCAACGTTAGAATGATTAAAAAAATAACCGGCTTTAACCCCTGTAACAGGAATAAAGGTTTAATTTTCGTCAATGCTAACAACACTAAGGTAAATGCGATCAGAATCGCATACGTTAACCAGTTATTAGCAAGAAATACAATACATACGTAGAAAAAGACTAATAATAATTTTGCCCTGGAATCCATTCTGTGAACAACAGAATCTATTGGAATATAACGGCCCATAATAAATTTATCCATCATCGTTGTTGACCTCCAAGCAGAACCGAAATCTCGCTGATTAAATCATCCAACGACAGATGCTTTCTGGAGAGTACCAGACCACTTTTTTGCTCGAATTCTGTCTGAAAGCGAATAGTATCAGGAACGGCTAATCCTAATTCCATTAACTCTTCAGGATTGGAAAACACTTCGGTTGGGGATGCTTTTTTCACAATTGTCCCCTTATGCATAATAATCAACTCATCCGCATATCTTGCCGCATCTTCCATACTATGTGTAACTAGAATAGTTGTAAGAGATTTCTCCTTGTGGAGCGTGTAAAACATATCCATGATTTCTTTGCGCCCTCTTGGATCCAACCCTGCTGTTGGCTCATCTAATACGATAACTTCCGGTTCCATTGCCAATACGCCGGCGATGGCTACCCTTCGCATTTGTCCCCCAGATAAGTCGAATGGCGAGGACTCCATAACGGTATCGTCCAAACCAACCATTTTGATAGCAGCATAGGCACGCTCTTTGGCTTCTTCCTCGCTTAAGCCGAAATTCATAGGTCCAAAACAAATATCCTTCAAGACCGTTTCTTCGAAAAGCTGATGTTCAGGAAACTGAAAAACAATCCCCACTTTTTGACGGATATCTTTAAGATTTTTTTGTTTCTTTTCTGGAGAGATTACTCTCTCCCCAATCGTAACTTTTCCCTTGGTCGGCTTTAACAAAGCATTTAGATGCTGGAGTAAAGTAGATTTTCCGGAACCCGTATGGCCGATTACCCCAATAAAAGAACTAGTTGGAAAACGAACATTGATATCATATAGAGCACGATGTTCAAATGGAGTGCCCAATTGATAAATATGCTCTACTTCTTCAAGTGATATTTGCATAGTTCATTCACCAGCCCTTCCTCGGTGATTTGGTCAGATACCGGTATACCATTCTCTCTTAATGCCTTAGATAGCTTAATGGAAAATGGAATATCTAGTCCCAGCTTCACTAGATCTTCCTCTAATTTAAAAATTTCAGCTGGGCTGCCCTCTGCAAATATTTTTCCCTGATTTAACACAATCATCCGATCTGCTCTGGCAGCCTCTTCTAAGTCATGAGTAATTGATATAACTGTCAATTGTTTATCTTCCTTTAGCTCTCGAATAATGCCAAGTACCTCTGCTCTGCCAAGAGGGTCAAGCATGGATGTCGCTTCATCCAAAATGATAATAGATGGACTTAATGCCAGTACACCAGCTATGGCGACACGTTGCTTTTGTCCACCCGATAAATGGTGCGGCTCTTGATCGAGAAACTCATCCATCCGGACTTTCTTTAATGCATCATGGACACGATGAATCATATCCTCTCTCTCAATACCGGCGTTTTCTAAACCAAAAGCCACATCATCTTGTACCGTAGTCCCAACAAACTGGTTATCCGGATTCTGAAAGACCATTCCGATCTGTCGTCTAATATCCCATAATGTGTCTTCATTCATGACCAAATCATTGACCATAATCGTTCCTTCATTAGCAAAATAAAGACCTATTAATAATTTGGCCAGTGTAGATTTGCCTGAACCATTATGTCCCACAATAGCGAGCCATTCACCTTCCTGGACTTGAAATGATACATTGTCCAGAGCTTTATTTGTTTTTTCTTCATATTGAAAGGATATGTTACTAACTTCAGCCAACAGTTTACCCATAACTTCCTCCCTGCGCTGCTCTATTCTCTGCTACCCTAAGCTCAACTATTTTTGTATATAAAAAAAACGCTGCACCCCTTCCGGATTATCCTAATGGATTTCCTGAATTAAGAGCAGCATTGACTTATCTTAATGTCAGACAACATACGTTTTGTCTGTACTAGGGGTGCGAGAGCTAGACAAACACCAATTGGATCGTCACCCAATTCATGCTTATCGTAACGCTCCATCGTTTTTTGGAGTATTCAGTAAAATAAGATTAAAGCACATGCGTAATAAACGCAATATGCTTCAGTTAGTTTATACCCTAATGAATTAGGTGTATAAAATATAGGATATGGGTGTCAGAAACTCTGTCCACCCCTACCCATACATATTAAACTAACTCAATAACAACCATTGGTGCAGCGTCTCCACGACGTGGACCAATTTTCATGATTCTTGTGTATCCGCCTTGGCGCTCTTCGTAACGAGGTGCGATATCAGCGAATAATTTTTGAAGTGCATCTTGCCCAGTTTCAGCGTTAGCTACTTCGTGACGGATGTATGCTGCAGCTTGACGGCGTGCATGCAAATCTCCACGTTTACCTAAAGTAATCATTTTTTCGACTACGGAACGTAATTCTTTTGCACGAGTTTCAGTAGTTTCGATACGCTCGTTGATAATTAAATCAGTAGCCAAATCGCGAAGCATTGCTTTACGCTGTGCGCTTGTACGTCCTAACTTTCTGTATGCCATGAAAGTTTCCCTCCTTTGTTGAAATAACTGATTCTATCTATTCATT
>JAZUQD010000323.1:0-2581 GCA_045605505.1 Pradoshia sp. | reverse complement strand
CAAGAGCTTTTTGATACGGTCGAAAAGATTCGTACAATGTGTAAATCTCTTCGTTTACATGTGGAAGATGAGACATACTATACATTAAAAAAGGAAATAGAACTGCTTAATCCAGAGATGAGGATGCAAGTAATCAAGGCATTTTCTGTTTATTTCCATTTAATTAATGCTGCCGAACAAAATCATCGGATTCGAAGAAAACGGGATTATCAATTAAACACGACTGATGAACAGCCCGGTTCGATAGAAAAAGCTATCCAATCAATGAAAGAAAATAATATTAGTGGAGAAATTATTCAGGATGTCTTGGGGCGCATTTCTCTTGAATTAATCATCACAGCCCATCCAACTGAAGCGGCTAAACGATCCATTTTGGAGATTCAAAAAAGACTATTAGTTCTTTTGAAAAAACTGAATAATCCAACGTTAACGGATAATGAACATAAAGAAATTGAAGAAGACCTTTATAATGAAATCACCACCTTGTGGCATTCTGATGAATTAAGGGACAGAAAACCAACAGTTATTGATGAGGTTAGAAATGGTTTGTATTATTTTGATAAAATTTTCTTTGATGTTTTACCAGACATACATCAAGAAGTTGAAGATAAATTGACTGAACATTATAACAATGAAACTTGGGAAGTACCTAATTTTCTACGATTCGGTTCATGGATTGGAGGAGATCGAGATGGGAATCCATTCGTGACGCCTGCCGTTACGTGGGAAACGCTTACCCGACATAGAGCACTGGTTCTAAGAAAATATGAAAAAGCTCTAATAGATTTAATGAAACAGTTATCTCATTCAACGGCCCGAATTAAAGTCAGTGATGAAATAATGGAAACAATAGAACTTGGAGAATCAGAATATATTACAGATGATCAAAAATGGCAGGTTAAAAATGAAGCCTACCGCCGGGTATTGGCCATTATGATTGAGCGTGTACGCATGGTGGCCAATGACCAGAGAGGATATCAATCATCAGAAGAATTGCTGGAGGATTTACTGATGATTAAGAGAAGTATAGATACACATCATCCGGAAGGACACCAGTTTAAACTTTTATCAAAGTTAATCAGGCAGGTACAGCTGTTTGGATTCCATCTTGGAACATTAGATATTCGAAATCATAGTGATGAACATGCTGGGGCTATTAACGAGATTCTAAAGAAAATAAAGATAACGGACTGTTATACAGATTTGCTTGAGTCAGAAAAAGTAAGGCTACTAGAGAAGCTGCTGATGGATCCTAGACCTTTGTTGCTTGAGAATGAGGAGTATACAAAGGAAACACAGGAAATCATTAAAGTATTTAGATTAATTAAACAAGCTCATATGGAATTTGGAAAAGCATCCATCCGCGTCTATATAGTCAGTATGACACGATCGCCGAGTGATTTACTGGAAGTTTTACTGTTGGCTAAAGAAGCTGGATTATATAAACTTCATGTAGATGGTACAGTTGAAAGTGATTTAAATGTAGCTCCATTACTTGAAACAATTGAAGATTTATCAAATGGTCCTGATATTTTAAAATCTTTATTTGATTTACCGGTTTATCGAGAACATCTCAGAAAACTAAATAATCAGCAAGAAATTATGCTAGGCTATTCAGATGGTAGTAAGGACGGCGGAACTCTGACAGCCAATTGGAAACTGTATAAAGCGCAAATTGAACTTCATGAGCTTGCAAAAGAATATAATATTTCCACAAAATTCTTTCACGGACGTGGTGGTTCTCTTGGTCGCGGCGGAGGGCCTTTAAGCAGAAGTCTTCTCTCTCAACCACTTGAAACACTTGGCGATGGAGTAAAAATAACAGAGCAAGGTGAAGTATTATCGTCGCGTTATTTAATTGAGGACATTGCTTACCGCTCATTGGAGCAAGCAACCTCTACTCTACTCGAGACAGCTGCAGATGTGTCAAAATTGTCAGAGCAGGGTCATTTACGAGATGAAAGATGGGTTAACGCCATGGAAGAAATCTCAGATATTTCGTATGATAAATATCAATCTTTGGTATTTAGGGATGAAGGGTTTTTAACGTATTTTAATCAAGCCACCCCATTAACCGAAATTGGGAAGCTAAATATCGGATCGAGACCAATGGCTCGAAAAAATAGTGATAAATTTGAAAATTTACGGGCTATTCCCTGGGTATTTGCTTGGACGCAAAGCAGGCAGCTATTTCCTGCGTGGTATGCATCTGGAACAGCCCTTCTTGCATTTTCAACTAAAGAAGAGGGCAATATAGAGCTGTTGAGAGATATGTATCAGGATTGGCCGTTTTTTAGGTCTACAGTCGATAATTTGCAAATGGCACTTATGAAAGCAGACCTTAAAACAGCGAAAGAATATGCTGATTTGGTAGATAATCCATTAATAGGGGAAAGAATATTTGAGAACATCGTCGAAGAATATAACAAAACCAAAGACATTTTATTGGAGATAACCGGTGACGAAGAATTATTGGAACAAACCCCCAATATTAAAGATTCTGTTCGTTTAAGAAATCCTTATGTTGATCCGTTGAACTTTATTCAAGTCCATTTAATAAAAGAGCTGAGAACATTGAAGG
>JAZUQD010000322.1:0-5514 GCA_045605505.1 Pradoshia sp. | reverse complement strand
AAATATTAATAAACTTCCCAAAAGTTAGTTTTCCCTAACTAACTTATGTAACCAGGAATGGTTTAGCATGACTTGTCAGCTTAATTACTTATACTGAACTTTACAGCATTAAAAGAAGGAAGGTTATTAACCTTCCTTTCTCGTTAGCGTGTTAGTGTTATTTTCAAAGTTTCGGTATTAACAGGAATGATTTGAAAGACATTCATTTCCATATAGGATTCCATACGTTCGTCAGATTTAATTGTATTTGCGTAAGCTATAGCTATCAGTTCTCCAGTATCAGCGTTCTGCAACATAACAAACACGTTATAAGCCAGGACTTGCAATGCGTCTTCGAGTGTCATTTTCTTTACTTCCTTTCTTTGATTAATTCTAGAGTGTCTTTCTTTATAGAATCGTCTTCATTGAACAAGTCCAAATATTTAAAGTCATTTATAATCGGACTTCCTGCAATCGGTTCTTTGATGATTAAATGTATTCCAACAATTGTAAACTTTCCTTCGCTAGTTTGTATTGTAAAACCGTTTTTCTTTACATAGTCTCTCATAGCAAATACTGCGCTTTTCATAGATTCATCCGTAAAAATATAAACGTCTCTTCTTTTGTCTCTCTTCAAAACTACACTGTATTCGACCATTGACACCACTCCTTTTATTTATTCCCTTGCGGGTGATTTAATTATATCACAGCAGTTGACAATTGTCAACAATTGAATTATACTATAAAAGAGCGCGACTATCGAAAGGAAGTGAATACAAGAAAAGCGCTTACAGTAATGATTTTTTGTTTTGAAAGGAGAAAAAACAATGATTCGGACTTTAAAGATTCGGACTATCAAAGAGCCTAAAACCGTAAAAGCGGAGATCCTAACAAGCATCAAGCGTGACTATAAAATTGACTGCTTCATTTACAAGGGTTTTAAATTGGAATATGTGAAGCACCGTCCGAAAGAGACGAAATATTGGTACATCTGCGACTATCAAACAGGGCTTGCGATAATTGGAGGAAAGACGAAGGAGACCGCGCTAGAATCCTTTATTTCATGGCTCAAAGTCGAAGGGAATATAAATACCTTGCTTGCAGTTATCGCGCGGGAAATAAAGGATAAAGGCATTTTGAACACACTTCCGGAGGGCGATTAAATGGGTCATATTATCGCGTTATTGCGTCAAGTGCTGCAAGCTGTTCATGATAGAGAATTGAAAAATGAAGTAAACGTAGTACAGTATTCATTATTAAATGACGCAATTATATTTGTTTTGAAACTTGCGTATCACATTGAACACGAAGAAAGCGAAAGGAGCGATTTAAAATGACGGTTTATCTTCTGAGCATATACACATACGATAATCAGTTGATTTATAGGGTTGATTCAGTCCGAAAGGCGCTAGAACAAATTGAATTTCTTTCTTCGCGTTACGTTATATTGGGTTTTGATCTGCGGAAGGTTGCAAATCATAACATTAGAATAAACGGAGTTGAAAAGAAGCATGAATAAGAAAGCCACTCTTTACAAGCTGGGAGACAAATATATCTTGTTCCTGGGCACTTGGCTAGACTGTCGCAAGATCAAAAACGCGCTGCATTTGAAACATTTAGTTTTATCACAAGATGAAGTAGACTACATTAAAGCGCGCAAGCGCGCGCGTTTCAAATGGGATGAGCAGACGAAAACATATGATTTAGCAGCATCGGATGCAGATAATCCGCAGACGATTTCACAACTGATTTTAGAGGAAAAGGACAAAGCTATTTATATAGGCAAGCTGCGAAAAGGGATTTTTTCATGGGAGATAGCGCGTCAAAGAGCAGCTTTAGAGGGTGACAATAGAAAACCATCAGACTATTTAGGTTGAAGGGAGAAACGACAATGATTCTTGAAAAGGTTGAAAGATTTTCGATTCCTTCCGAAGAAATAACGACAAAGACGGATTATTATGTAATAGATGCTGAAACGGTTGAAACCTTGGCTTATATCATTGAAGCACATGATTTAGATGCAGTCAGTAAAACCGCAAACGATTTTATAAACGGAGTGTTTAAGAATGAATGCCAATAAGATTTATACACCTTCGAATTCTGCGGAATTCCTTCAAATCATATGGGAGCGTCAAAAGCAATTAGGTCTTTCGGATTATCAGCTTGCGCGGGAGAGCGGTATCTCCCGCGCTACCCTCTCCAGGTGGAAAAGCAAACAGCGCTCGCCAATGTGGTATCAATTGCTTGCCTTGTTTCCGGTTGTCGGACTTGAAATCAAAATCATAGAAAAGGACTGAAACGAGATGCCAAGGAAGAAGGAAAACCGCTTTTGCGTCGGAGTTTATAACATGGATACAGAATCAACAAAAGACGGTTACATTACAGCTTTCATGGCGAACAAGTTTCATTGCAGACTAAAGATAAAAGTACCGAAACCGAAGATTGAAGAGAAACCAACACGAAAATATAATGAGAATTTGTTCTTGTTCGCAAAATTGACGGATGAACTTCCGGAACAAGTGAGACTTACTCAACAAGCAGAGATCCGCGCGTTCTTCCGATTTCTTCAAGATGAATGCAATAAAGCAGCGTTTTTTATATCGCAAATGGATTCGAAACTTGAAAAACCGCAAGCGTATATTATTTGTCATTTTGCAAACCTTAGTTGGGATCTGGACGTTTTGCGCGGGATTATCTTTACAGACGATTTAGAAGCGCGTTCAATTGGATCTGAAACGGATCTGATACAGTTTTCATACGGAAATATCTGTTTCCGCGACTTCCTGCGCGTTACTGGTTTTAGATCCATTAAAATGGCTGGTTTGTGCTGTACATCCGCGCATAAAGCGGAAGGCGAAGACGTTTATAGCATTACAAAAGAGCAGATACCTTTGAAATATGGTGACTATTCAGAGCATCAGCGTTATTATATGGAGAATGACGTTTTAGTTATGGACGAGAGTTTAAATATTATTTTGAATAGGCGGGAGAATTCGAAGATAGAAACTTTTAACGATTTACCGATGACAAGCACATCTTTCGGACGTTTCCGGTTAAAGAATAATGATGAAATCATTTATGAAAATGGTGAAAAAGTTTACGTTCCCGCGCTGTTAACCGCTTCAAGATATCAATACGCAAGACCGTTCATTGCCTATTTAATCCGCGCTTATAAAGGTGGCTACTGCGCGCCAAATCCGCACATACAATATAAATTGCTTGAAAATGAAATTTGTTTTGATGCTGTCTCTATGTACCCTGATAAAATGCTTTTTCATAAAATGATGCAATGCACACAATATACAAAGATGACGGAATGCAAGTATTCAATCAAAGAGTGCGCGCAGCATCCGGAAGACGCGACAGCACAAAGCGCGTTGAATAAGATTAAAAATATTGAATACTTTATTTCGAAGTTCGATGAAGACGGTTTATTTACGGAGCGACCGGATGACAAAGAGGGCGGTTTATACGCTTGGACTGGAAATGTTATTTTAAATATAAAAGGCGTAAGACGGAATAATGACGTTTTAATGATGCCGTTTATATCGAAATTCAAACTTGAAAATATAAAACCTTCCAAAGTTCCGGACGATGGACGTTTTGCGCGAAACATAGAGGAAGTAAACGGAAAAATTTTAAGCGGGGATAACATTGAAATCATTCTGACAAGCCTTGATTTAATGTGTGCGCTTTTGTGTTATGACTGCGAAATCGTCAAAATCAAGAAATGGATTAATCAATCCTGGAAGTCAATGCTTAATGTACAAAAGCGGGATTTATGGTTCGCCTATCAGAGAAAAATGCACATTTCGAAGGTATTAAAGCGCGACCGCTTTTCGAATGATGATTATTGGAAAAATGAAGCGGGATTTGATCCGGAAACAATAAACGCGCTATCAGATGACGATTATAAACAGTTCACGACAAATTATAAGCAGTTGATTAAAGCGGATCCAAATGGGAAATATGGAATGTGCGTAGAAAAGCCTATTCATCCCAAAACGGAAGTTTTAAAAGATGAAAATGGATTGCCTTATATTCATGCTGAGACTGTACATGATGCAATGGAAAGACTTCTTAATGATCCGGAGACAGCACCGCGCAGCATTAAAACAAGCGACTATTGCGCGGGTTCTAGTATTACAATGTGGGCAAGGTGGCAGCTTATCAGTATGATGTATTGCTTTTGGATTCATGGGATTGAAACGCATTATTGCGATACAGATTCATTATTTGTAACGAGTTCTGAAAAGGCGTTTTCTTGCATCGAAAAATTTAATTCAAGGAAAAAGGCGCTTTTCTACGAAACGACAATCGGAAACGGAATAATCGTAAATGTAGACGATGCGGAAGGATTAGGACAATTCGAATTAGACAAGGAGTGCAGATTTTTTAAAACGTTAGGGGCTAAAAATTATGGATTCGTGAAGAAAAGCGGAGACGTTAAATTAACTATAGCTGGATTGAATACAAAGATTTATCAGCAGAAGATAAAAGAAGTTATAAATGCGTCCGCATTTCCGCGCGTTGACTTCGATAGATTATATCGTCCGAATGTTTGCATTCTTCCGGAAGGATGTAAAAAGCTGTTGAAAGTCAAGGACAACATGGGATATGATGAAAAAGGTTTATGGCGCGGGGCTGTACTTGAAAACGTAGGATTTTTCAGTATCAATTTTAATTCGAAGTTTCACATAAACAATTCAAAGCAAGCTGCGCGGTTGCAAGGTTTACATGAATTGTATTATTTAGGAATGTATAATACGACAATCTATCTGACTGAAAATGGATTCACGCGCAGCAAACCGAAACGAAAATTTAAACTTGAAGAATTTGAAGCGCTAGAGGAGAATCAAACAATAGACGGAGGGAGGGTGTAACTTGGCTTCTAAACGTTCTGAGCAAAGCAGACTATATGATAACATAAGAAGACGAATACGACATATAAACGAAAAAATGCAGAATCCGGAAAATGATGCGATTCGTGAAGAAGGTTTAAGACGCAATAAAGAAGAATTGGAGAAATATTTAAAAGGGCTGCGCGAACAAGCTTCAAAAAATCCGGATAAAAAGCTATCCAATGAAGATATTTACAGAGCAGTTGACAGACTTAAAACGGATGACAATTTAACCGCGAATATTAAAAAGATGGACGAAGTGACCATTAAATCCGTTATTTTGGATGAAAAATTTAGAAAAGAAGTAACCGCAGAAATTCGGAGCAATCCGGAATTAAATGATTTAACCGCTAAATACGCGCGTATTGTTTATCATTATATTGGACAGTCTACAACTGATGCAATGGCTAAAGGCGTTGCGTTTGATGCAATCGAAATAGCAGAAGCAATAGATGATAACGAATTGACAGGAAATCAGAGACGGTTTGTAAACGGGTATCTTAATAATCTGCACAAAGCCATTGACGGAAAAGGACAGGAAGGTGTTCTTGTTCCAATTGGAGAGGATTAAAATAAAGCGCGGATTTCTCCGCGCTTCTTTTTATTCTTCAAATAGCTTTTTATAAATCCTTAC
>JAZUQD010000321.1:0-9122 GCA_045605505.1 Pradoshia sp. | reverse complement strand
AGCGGAAAAACTGGATCAACAAGTTGTTTCAGGTGAAATAGGCGGTCCTTTATTTGGTATGCCAATCGGAATTAAAGATAATATTGTGACAAAAGATTTACGCACAACCTGTGCCAGTAAGATATTGGACAACTTTAACCCGATCTATGATGCAACTGTTGTAGAAAAGTTAAAACAAGAGAATACCATCACAATTGGCAAGTTAAATATGGATGAATTCGCAATGGGCTCTTCTACTGAAAACTCCGGATACAAAAAAACAACAAATCCATGGAATCTCAATCACGTGCCAGGCGGTTCTTCAGGTGGTTCCGCTGCAGCGGTAGCATCGGGTGAAGTTCCATTTAGCTTAGGCTCAGATACAGGCGGCTCCATTCGTCAGCCAGCATCCTTCTGTGGGGTTGTAGGAATGAAGCCTACCTATGGACGTGTATCTCGTTATGGCTTAGTTGCATTTGCTTCATCTTTGGATCAGATTGGACCTATTACACGTACAGTTGAGGATAATGCCTATTTACTAAACGCCATTTCTGGAATAGATCCAATGGACGGTACTTCTGCCCATATCGAGGTTCCTAATTTTACAAAGGCATTAACAGGTGATGTGAAGGGACTTAAGATTGCTGTTCCTAAAGAATATCTGGGAGAAGGAGTAAGTGAGGAAGTACGTCAGTCTGTTCTGGATTCATTAGCGACTTTAGAAAAACTGGGGGCTACCTACGAAGAAGTATCTTTGCCTCATTCCAAATATGCTCTTTCAACTTACTATTTATTATCTTCGTCTGAAGCATCTGCAAACCTTTCTCGTTTTGATGGTGTCCGTTATGGCCACAGAACAGAAAATCCAGAAAACTTAATCGAAATGTATAAACAATCAAGAGCAGAAGGCTTTGGGGATGAAGTAAAAAGACGGATCATGCTTGGAACATTTGCATTAAGTTCCGGTTACTACGATGCTTACTATAAAAAAGCGCAAAAGGTTCGTACATTAATTAAACGTGATTTTGAAACAGTGTTTGACCAATATGATGTTATTGTAGGACCAACTACGCCAACTCCTGCATTTAGATTGGGCGAAAATACAAATGATCCAATGACTATGTACATGAATGATATTTTAACCATTCCAGTCAATCTTGCCGGTGTACCGGGAATTTCAGTGCCTAATGGCTTTAGTAATGGCCTGCCACTCGGATTGCAAATTATCGGGAAGCATTTTGATGAAAGTACAGTTTATAAAGTTGCCCATGCTTTTGAACAGGCGACAGATTTCCATAAACAAAAACCGTCTCTACAGGAGGTGGAGTAAATGAAGTATGAAACAGTCATTGGACTTGAGGTCCATGTTGAATTAAAAACTGAATCTAAAATATTCTCTTCCTCTCCGAATCAGTTTGGAGCTGAGCCTAATACAAATACGTCAGTAATAGACCTAGGATACCCGGGTGTATTACCAGTATTGAATAAAAAAGCAGTTGAATATGCTATGAAAGCAGCTATGGCATTGAACTGTGAAGTGGCAACTGATACAAAATTTGATCGTAAAAACTATTTTTATCCGGATAATCCAAAGGCTTATCAAATTTCACAGTTTGATAAACCGATTGGAGAGAATGGATGGATTGAGATTGAAGTAAATGGTGAGAAGAAAAGAATCGGAATTACTCGCCTGCATTTAGAAGAAGATGCAGGGAAATTGACACATACTGCCGATGGTTATTCCTTGTGTGATTATAACAGGCAGGGTACACCGCTTATCGAGATTGTTTCTGAGCCGGATATCCGTACACCTGAGGAGGCATATGCTTATCTCGATAAGCTGAAAACAATCATTCAGTATACAGGCGTTTCCGATTGTAAGATGGAAGAAGGAAGCTTACGCTGTGATGCGAACATTTCCTTACGCCCATATGGTCAGGAAGAGTTTGGTACGAAGACGGAATTGAAAAACTTAAACTCCTTCAACTTTGTTCGTAAAGGACTTGAGTTTGAACAGCAAAGACAAGCGGAAGTACTGAATGAAGGTGGAGAAATCCAGCAGGAAACTCGCAGGTTTGATGAAGCAACAGGTGCTACCCTATTGATGCGTGTTAAAGAAGGCTCTGATGATTATCGTTATTTCCCTGAACCGGATTTAGTTGAACTATATATCGATGATGAGTGGAAAAACCGCGTTCGTGCAGAAATTCCTGAATTGCCGGATGCACGGATCAAGCGTTATACAGAAGAATTCGGACTACCGGCATATGATGCGGGAGTGTTAACTGTCACAAGAGAAACAGCCGATTTCTTTGAAGCAACCACAGCTGCCGGTGCTGAACCTAAGCAAGCTTCCAACTGGATTATGGGGGAGCTTTCAGCTTACTTAAAAACATCTCAAAAAGAACTGCATGACACGGCTCTTACTCCAGAAGGATTAGCTGGCTTAATCAAATTGATTGTAGATGGTACTATCTCTTCCAAAATCGCTAAAACTGTTTTTAAGGAATTAGTAGAACAGGGAGGAAATCCTGAAACAATCGTGAAGGAAAAAGGACTTGTGCAAATTTCTGACGAGGGTGCATTGCGTACAATTGTAACAGAAATTCTGGATAAGAATCCTCAATCTATTGAGGATTTTAAAAATGGTAAACAAAAAGCAGTTGGTTTCCTTGTTGGACAAATGATGAAAGCAACAAAAGGGCAAGCTAACCCGCAAATGGTCAATAAATTGATTATGGATGAACTTCAAAAAAGATAAATGATAACGAAAGTCTCCCGGTTAAACGGGAGGCTTTTTATTTTTTACTAGAATATTGTTAAGTGTATTCAATGTTTTATGTTCCCCTCTATAAGTAAGTTTGATATGGTAGAGGTGATATTATCAGATTAATCAGTTATTTGGTTTCTCGCCAACTTGTGATGAAAGGTTTTTTTGAGGAAACAAAAGAATATACATGTTGAAGAGAGGGGTGAAGCAATTGAAGCAAGAAAAGATGGCTAAAACAAGTTATCTGCTGGGTATTCTCTTTGGATTAAGCGCGATTATATATTTTTTTGCGGCTAATTGGGGAGGGATGGATCGTCATCTGAAAATAGGATTAATCATTATTTTAATGCTTCTATTTTATGGAGTAAGCTATGGTTTTTCAAAATGGAAGGAACATCAACAGGATGTTGGAGCCTGGATTTTTTGGGGAGGGTCTGTTGCTTTTGGTGTGGCGGTGGCTCTGCTGGGTCAGTTATATAATTCTCATGCAGACAGCTATTCCTTATTTTTAGTGTGGCTGATTCCATCTTTCCTTTTAGCTATATTTACCCGTTATCCGATATTTTTTGTTCAATCCTACATACTTTTAAATATAACGGTGTATACATATTTTTATCCTTTGAATAGCTGGATTGATAGAAGTGATACAGAGCATACACTGATTCTTTTGGGAATCATTTTCCTAAACATTGCTGGTCTATATATCTTCTCAAAAAGAGGACCAAGGCTTATTTCGTATTTATCCAGCGCTTGGATACAGATATTATCTATTGAGCTGACCATTCGTTGGACCTCTATTTATTTGTTTAATGAGGAGAAGGGTTTCTCTTTTATCGGAATAATAGCTTATCTAGTCATTGCAATCGTTTCATGTTGGATCCTCTATGACTATATGAGGAATAGGCAGAATAAAGCGGTTAGTGTTATCTTTTCTTTAGGGATTTCCTTTAATCTCATTGTTCAATTTCTGATGATTTCAACATGGATTGATGGATTTTTAGCCTATTTCGTTGGTCTGCTTATGGCTATTGCTCTTATAGTGTTCGGCACAAAATGGTTGGCAAAACTCTCTGAATCTAGAACATCTGGTGAAACTCATTTCCTCTCTACTCTGATCAAGCTGGTCTTCGTTTTTCTGGCCGTTTTACTTTTATCATCATCAGTGATTGGAATACTGTTCCTGATTGGATTAGAAGAGTATATCACGCGGTTTATGATGGCCATGGTCATCTTGGTTCCAATTGGAAGTCATATCGCTAGGGAGAACTCTATTCTCCGCTACACAGTGATGCTGTCGGGATTGTTTATTTCCTCCACAATCCTATGGGATCATTCCGGCATTGTACTCTTCATCTATTTAACGTTAATTGGATATACAACCTGGCGTGAAAGAGAAAGGGTCATATACCCGATTGGTTTAGGCGGTATGATTTATGCAGGAGTGCTTTTGCTCTATAAACTGCTACCGGATGTCTCTGGTGATGCTGTCGTTATCATATGGATAGCTTTAATCTTTGCATTATACATCTCAGTCAAAAATCCATACACCAAAGGATGGAACTTGGTTGCGATTCTGACCCTTTGGTTGGTGCTTACATTCTTCTCAGAACATACTTTCCTTTACTATCTTTATAATTTTAGTTATCTTTTCTTCCTGATTTATTTTACGTACCGCATTATGCATAAGAAAAATCACATGCTCGAAAATGCCGTTATTCTTTATCTAATTGGATACCTTGGCTATAAATATTACGATTTATTTTGGACGCTACTTCATAAATCAATTACGTTTGCGATTGTGGGAGTCATCTTCTTATGGATTGCTATTTATATGGATAAAGAGTTAAAAGACGGGCGTGATCATAAACATTTCAAATTTGTGTTGCAGGGTGTTCGGAAATGGTTTCCAATTGTACTATTTCAGGTGCTGATCCTATTAGTTATCACTTTCCAGAAGGAAGCGATTTTACGTAATGGAACAGATATTATTTTGAAAGTAGAACCGGTAGATCCGCGGTCTCTTTTACAGGGAGATTATGTTCAATTGTCCTATAATATTAGCCAGGTAGAATCATATGATCTTCCTAATAAGGTATATGTGCTTGTGGAAGCAGACAAAAAGGGGATTTATCAAATTAAAGAGATATATGATACTATAGAAGAAGCAAAAGATGAGAAGACAGGAAATAATCAGGCTATCCTTACAGGAAAAGTCAACGGGGATACGATTCAGTATGGCATTGAAAACTTTTTTATTGAAGAAGGAACTGGAGCAGAAGTAGAAAAGAATGCCAAGTTTGCAACTATAAAAGTTGGCAGTAATGGGGATGCCATTTTGAAAAGTGTGTCAAGTAGTCTGCCGGAGATTGAGTAAACACATTAGCAAATGTCTTTTTACAGCGGTATAATAATATAGGAATTTTTGAAACGTATAAATGTACTCCGAATTTGTAATATAGGGTGATGATTGGTTATGAAAAAAGCAAGGATAATATATAATCCTACCTCAGGAAAAGAAGCATTTAAAAAACATTTACCTGAAGTTCTGGAGAAATTAGAGAAAGCTGGATATGAGGCTTCCTGTCATGCAACAACCGGAGCAGGCGATGCTACCAGAGCAGCACAAATTGCTGTGGAAAGGCGCTATGACGTGGTTATCGCTGCAGGAGGAGATGGAACGATCTATGAAGTAGTGAATGGATTAGCGGAACAGGAATACAGACCGAAATTAGGGATTATCCCAGTCGGGACAACGAATGATTTTGCCCGTGCCTTACATATATCAACGAAATCCATTCCTGAAGCGGCTGATACAATTGCTGAAGGACTAACGATTCCAATTGATATCGGAAAAATGGATGATCGTTATTTCATTAATATAGCAGCCGGAGGTCGGTTAACCGAACTGACATATGAGGTGCCAAGCAAGCTGAAAACCAGACTTGGACAGTTGGCGTATTATATGAAAGGACTCGAAATGATACTTCCTTCTTTGAAGGCGACATCGATGACAATTGAGTATGACGGCAAGCTGTTCGAGGGTGACGCAATGCTTTTCCTTGTGGCCAATACGAACTCAGTTGGTGGATTTGAGCGGTTGGCACCAGATGCTTCTCTGAATGATGGTATGTTTACGCTGTTAATCTTAAAGAAAATTAATTTGCCGGATTTTGTCCGTATAGCGGCGTTGGCTTTACGTGGAGAGCATATTCATGATCCTTCCGTGATTTATGTGAAAGCGAACCGTATAAAAGTACACTCTGCTGAAAAGCTTCAATTAAATTTAGATGGTGAGTTTGGCGGTTTGGCACCGGCTGAATTTGTTAATCTCTATCGTCATTTAGAAGTTTTTGTGCCTGATGGTGTACATGAAAAACAGAAAATAACGGATCGGCATATACTTGTTTCTGACGATGCCGTGTTTGAAAAGCCAGATTTGGACCAACTTCTTTAAGAAGTTGGTTTTTTTTATGGTAAAATCCAGGGATTATCGGTCTGTCCTATTTTATGATACAATCATGAGTACTCAATAAAAAATCGAGGTTAGCAAAGAATGACTGAAAAGAAAATAGCGCCAATTCAAAAAAATGATTATATAGATGTTGTATTTGAAGATTTGACTCATGAAGGCTCTGGAGTAGCAAAGGTAGAAGGATATCCGATTTTTGTCCCATTTGGCCTTCCAGGAGAGAAAGCCCGAATTAAAGTGACCAAGATTAATAAAGGCTATGCCTTTGGGCGCTTGATGGAGCTACTGGAAGAAAGTTCTGACAGAGTCGAGCCGCCATGTCCGATTTACCGTCAATGCGGTGGTTGCCAGCTGCAGCATTTATCCTATGAAGGCCAGCTTAAGGCTAAGGAAAAAATGGTCCGGGAAATAATGGCGAGAATCGGAAAACTGCCTGATGTACCAGTTCATCCAGTCCTTGGAATGATTGAGCCGTGGAATTACCGTAATAAAGCCCAGGTTCCAGTTGGAGAAATGGAAGGCGGACTTGTAGCTGGATTCTATGCAAAACGTTCGCATGAAATCATTAATATGGATGAATGTCTAATCCAGGTAACCGAAAATGATGATACGATTCGGACAGTGAAAGCAATATGTGAGAAATACCGCGTGCGTGCCTATGATGAACGCAATCATAAAGGGTTGCTTCGTCATATTATGGTTCGCCATGGACAAGTGACCGGTGAAATTATGGTCGTTCTTGTTACAAGGACACCTGAGCTTCCTCATGCAAGAGAAATTATTAAAGAAATCATTGATTCTGTTCCTGGGGTTAAATCGATTATTCAGAATGTAAATTCCTTGAAGACAAACGTCATTCTTGGGTCGAAAACAAGTGTATTATGGGGAGCAGAAGTGATCTATGACTATATAGGCGATGTTAAATTTGCCATCTCTCCGCGCTCTTTCTATCAAGTGAATCCTACGCAGACGAAGGTTCTTTATGATAAGACGCTGGAGTATGCGAATCTAACAGGTGACGAAACGGTTATTGATGCTTATTGTGGAATTGGAACCATTTCCTTATTTTTAGCCCAAAAAGCTAAAAAGGTCTATGGTGTCGAAATAGTTCCTGAAGCCATTGAAGATGCTAAAAAGAATGCTGAACTAAATGGGATTACGAATGTGGAATTTGCGGTAGGCAGCGCCGAAACTGTCATCCCAGCATGGTATGAAGAAGGAATCACAGCAGACGTCTTAGTTGTGGATCCACCACGTAAAGGCTGCGACGAAAATCTTCTAAACACCATAGCAGAAATGAAGCCGAAAAAGGTCGTCTATGTATCATGTAACCCAGCTACATTGGCAAGAGACCTCATGTACTTGGAAGAGCACGGTTATAAAACAGTGGAAGTACAGCCTGTAGATATGTTCCCGCAGACAATGCACGTCGAGAGTGTAGCAAAATTAGTATTGAAATAAGGCAGCAGCCCTCAAAAGGGGCGCTGCCTTTTTATGTTTCTTGTATTGGATTTATGAACTAAATGGTGATCTAAACTAAATTGAAATTATTTGACTAAATATTCAGAAAAGTATTACTATAATAATATATTAGTATAAGTTCTGTGTTGCTATACGTCGTGTATAACACCAGACAGCATTAGGAGTATATTACTTACTTGGCGCAAATCCAGAAGAAGGAGGTGAAATTTAACGCAGGAGAGATTCCCGGGTATCGGGTTTTGCAATCGCTGTAATGCAAGTCTGAGCGAACAGCCGGGTTTGGATGACCATCACTATGTTTGGAAATGTAGAGAGTGCGGTCATAAGATTAGCATTTCTTCGGATTCAATCTATGAAAATGAGGATGATTTCAGAGATTATGACGGTTAAGTAAGTACAATTGGCTCAGGATTTCTTGAGTAGACGGGTTTATAAATATAAAGGAGGGTAACCAATGGCTAATTTTAAATTTTCAAGAAGTAGACCATTTGTTCCGTTGGGTGTACTCAATAATGAATCGGATAAATCTAAAGAAATAGATGATATCGGTGATATGGATGATATCGAAGAATTTGATGAGTCTTTAAGTGTTTACGAAGCTGCAGAGATATGGGCTTCAAACGGGAAAGATGAAGATTATATGTTTGGGTACACGGAAGAAGAATTGGAAGATGCTCTTTAAAAATCAACACCCTGTTAGAATTATTGGGTTAGCAGGATGTTGGGCATCTTAGGGTTATACAGCTTTTATTTTCTTTACGTGCTTGAAGCTTCTAGTGCCGTTTTATATTGTTGCAGGAAAGAGTTGATAAAGCCAACAACTTCTCTTGTTGTGCTGTCACATATACTCCACACAAGTGGAGAGTGTAGCAAAATTAGTATTGGAATAAGGCAGTAGCCCTCTATAAGGAGGATACTGTCTTTTTTTAATTAAGGAAGTTTTCGTGCGATGTGTCTCTTTATTAAGATAATATTTTATGAGTATTCGCCTTTTTGTTTGATTTTATATAAATAAAATTATGTTTTCATTTATCTACTAGTATATATACGAACGTTAATTTACTTTTGTTATAAAATATACGTATTTTTTATTGACGGTTAGGGTTTGTGTTGTTATTATAAGTGAGTAAAGAGTGATGTTATTTCAATATAATAAAATACAAAGATTAAGCCTGAAAGTTTCTGTGAAAATACCATAAATAGCTTGACTATGAGTTTTTGTATATACGTCAAGAGCTGGTGTAATAAGATTCTTTCTTGGCTGCAATTCAACATGAATAATAGAGGAGGATCTTTTCTTGAAACAAAGTACTAAAAAAATAGCAATGGTCTTAATAATGGCTTTAATGACTGTTGTTATGGCAGCGTGCGGAAATAGTGAAGATAAAAAAGAGTCCGGATCAGGTGAAGAAGGATTAAAAA